>JAFUOL010000060.1 GCA_017481865.1 Clostridia bacterium
GACGCAAACCGTGACGGTACTGCTGATATAATGGATATAGTAAGAATGAAAAAGTATATAGCCGAAATCGAAAACACCGAAATAGACATTTTCAACAGCGATTATAACAGTGACGGTATTAACAGTATGGACCTCACCTATTTAAGACGGCTTTTGCTTTTCTCCGACAGAGCATCCCTTAGAGCAAAAGAGGAGTATGTTTATAACGAGCGTAATCAGCTCATACTGTACTGTGATAAAAGCGGCACAGAAACTACATACAGTTACGACAGCAACGGTTTTTCAACAGAATAGCCAAGTTGAAACAGAAAAAATAAAGCGTCTGCCTTGATGTAGCAGACGCTTTAAAGCATTACATATTATTCTGAATATACTCGGTAAGGTCTCCGATGGTCTTTATGTTTTCGATCTCCTCGTCGGGAATCTCAACCTCAAACTCATCCTCTATAGACATAAGCAATTCAACCACGTCAAGACTGTCAGCACCCAAGTCCTTGGCGATATTGGTTTCCATTGTCATTTCTTCTTCGTCAGCATCAAGCTGTTCTGCCAAAATACTTTTAATTTTTTCAAAAACCATAAGAAAGTCCTCCTGAAATTTCACCTTGCGGTGGATACTATACAAATAATATGTTCTATTTTCCGTTTTGTCAATAGCTTTTTCAATTTTTTTCAAATAAAGGAGATTTATACATAAAAATTGTTGCAAATTCAGCTTATTTATTTTATAATAATATAAATGTCGAAATAACGAAAGGTGAAAACGATGGCTAAAGAAAAGCTTGTTAAATCTATAACCTCTATGGATGAGGACTTTGCCAAATGGTATACCGATGTTTGTATAAAGGCGGAGCTTATTGACTATTCGTCAGTTAAGGGCTGTATGATAATCCGCCCCTACGGTTATGCTATTTGGGAAAATATACAGCGTCAGATGGACGCTCGCTTTAAAGCGACGGGCCATGAAAATGTTTATATGCCCATGTTTATCCCCGAGAGCCTTTTACAAAAGGAGAAGGACCATGTTGAGGGCTTTGCTCCCGAGGTTGCCTGGGTTACCCACGGCGGTGAGGAAAAGCTGGAGGAAAGAATGTGCGTAAGACCCACCTCCGAAACCCTTTTCTGTGACCACTTTAAGAATATCGTTCATTCCTACCGTGACCTGCCGAAGCTCTATAATCAGTGGTGCAGTGTTGTGCGCTGGGAAAAGACTACCCGTCCGTTCTTACGTTCTCGTGAATTTTTGTGGCAGGAGGGTCACACTCTCCACGCAACTGCCGAGGAGGCCGAGGCAGAGACTATCCAAATGCTTAATGTCTATGCCGATTTTGCTGAGAACGTTCTTGCAATGCCTGTTGTAAAGGGCGTTAAGACCGAGAAAGAGCGTTTTGCAGGTGCTGAGGCTACCTATACAATCGAGGCTTTAATGCACGACGGTAAGGCTTTGCAGAGCGGTACTTCTCACTATTTTGGTGACGGCTTTGCAAAAGCATTTGATATTGTTTATACCGATAAGGATAATAAGCCCGTAAATCCCTTCCAGACCTCATGGGGAACTACTACACGTCTTATAGGTGCTATTATTATGACCCATGGTGACGACAGCGGTCTAGTTCTTCCTCCCGCTGTTGCTCCTATTCAGGCGGTGCTTATTCCTATCGCGACCCATAAGGAGGGTGTTCTCGAAAAAGCCAACGAGGTTTATGACAGACTTAAAACCGTTTGCCGTATGAAGCTGGACGATGGCGACCAGTCACCCGGCTGGAAGTTCGCCGAATACGAAATGAAGGGTGTACCGCTGCGTATAGAGTTAGGCCCCAAGGATATTGAAAATAACTGCTGTGTAGTTGTTCGCCGTGATAACGGAGAAAAGATAACTGTTTCTTTAGACGAGCTTGAAAGCAAAATCCCTGAGCTTTTAAAGGCTGTGCATGACGGTCTTTACAACAAGGCTTTAGCTCGCAGAAACACCATGACCTACGATGCTCATAATCTCGACGAAATGAAGGAAATTGCCGATACTAAGCCCGGCTTCATCCGTGCTATGTGGTGCGGCGACCGTGAGTGCGAGGATAAATTAAAAGAGGTGGTAGGCGTTACCTCACGTTGTATTCCGTTTGAACAGGAAAATTTGGGCGAAAAATGTGTTTGCTGCGGCAAGGAAGCTAAACACATGCTTTACTGGGGCAAGGCATATTAAATTACATGGAGCTTTATATCAAGCCTGCTTTAATTTATTTGCTGTTTATAAGCCTTTTGTCTGCGGCAGTCTGTATTTATGATAAGCTAAGCGCTAAAAGAAACGGCAGGCGAATTAGTGAGCGTAGTCTTATAATTCTCTGCCTTTTGGGCGGCTCTGTGGTAATGTATACAGTAATGCGAATAATCAGGCACAAAACCCGACATAATAAATTTATGATAGGAATACCGATTATTATTGTATTTCAGGTCGCAATTTTGCTTACAATTGCTAAATTTTACGGAAATTTCTAAAAATATAAAAATTTTTGTTGACAACGGACAGCCTTATTGGTATAATAATAAAGCTGTCCATATAGTATGATTCATTAGCTCAGTTGGCAGAGCACTTGACTTTTAATCAAGGTGTCCGGGGTTCGAATCCCCGATGGATCACCAAAGCAATCTTAAACAAAGTCCCCAAGAAGTCTTCTTTCTTGGGGGCTTTGGCTTTTCTAAATACTTACGCTGACAACTGAATATCACTTTATCGAGGGCAATATTGCAATTACGCAGTATTGCCCTTTTTTATTTTTTCCGAACTTTCAGTTTCAAAAGATTTCCTAATAGTTCTTCAAAAGGCATAGATACAAACTTGCTGTTGTGCAACATACAGTACCGTTTACAGCCCTGCTCAAATTTGTCTTTCGGGCATTTGTTATTCATCCAAGCGGTAAAGTTAGTCAGCACCTTTTTTGTAAACCGATATTCATACAATGGATTTTTAATCAGTTTATTATAATCC
>JAFUOL010000061.1 GCA_017481865.1 Clostridia bacterium
CACGATACCGATTTTATAAGTGATTTACATACCCTGCCTTTCACTCAAAAGATAGATTATATTGCCGTTTGTAAGGCACTTAAAGAAATAAATTATAAGGGCGATATAACCTTTGAGGCAGATGAATTTTTAAGAAAATTCCCCGTAGACTTCTTACCCGAAGCATCTGAATTTATGTGTAAGGTAGGAAGACGGATTATAAAAGAAATAAGAGGATAAAATTTTGAACCGATATGCAGACCCCGAAAAGCTGAGGGAATTAAAAAATAAAGCCAACCGTTTACCGTTGCAGGCCGGCGTATATATAATGAAAAATAAGGACGGAGAAATTATATACATCGGCAAAGCTAAGGCTTTAAAAAACCGAGTGACACAGTACTTCGGTTCGGGAAATCAGCACACCGAAAAGGTGCGGCGAATGGTATCAAATGTTGATAATTTCGAATACATCATTTGCGACAGCGAATTCGAGGCCTTAATACTTGAAAACTCCCTTATAAAGCAAAATAAGCCTAAGTACAATATCCTTTTAAAGGACGATAAGGGCTACTTTTATATAAAGATAACTGATGAAAAATGGACACGTATCGAAACAGCTAAATCTACAGACGGTAAGGGTGAATTTATAGGTCCCTACAATTCGGGATATATTGTAAAGGAGACGGTGGACGAGGCGAGAAAAATCTTTAAACTGCCCGACTGTAACCGCAATTTTGATACTGTAACACGTCCCTGCCTTAACTACCATATCGGTCTTTGCGATGCGCCCTGTAGGGGAAAGCTTTCATTAAACGATTACCTCGAAAATATAAATTCCGCAAGGGATTTTATAAAGCACGGTGATACCGAGGGACTGTCGATAGAGGCTCTTACCGAAAAAATGAATACTGCGGCGGAAAATTTGCAGTTTGAAACGGCGGCAAAATTAAGGGACAGGATTAACGCCATAAAGAAAATACGAGAAAAGCAAAAGGTTGTAAGTATTTCCTATAAATCGCAGGACATTATTGCGACTGCATTTATAGGGGAAACTGCATGTGTTGAGGTTCTTGTTTTCAGGAATTACCGTTTAAGCGATAAAAAGCATTATTTTGTTAACGGCTTTACCGATAAAACGGCGGTTTATAACGAATTTTTACAGCAGTATTATCTTGAAAGCTTGGACATTCCCAGCCGCATTGTAATTGATACAGATGCTAATGAACTTAATATTATTGAACGCTGGCTTACCGAAAAATCAGGCAAAAAAACCGAGTTTATAAACCCAAAGCAGGGTGAACAGCTAAAGCTTCTTAATATGTGCCTTAATAATGCGGCGGAAAATCTTTCGGAAAAGACCGAGCGGACGGGAAGGGAAATGTCGGCTTTAAATGAGCTTGGCAGTCTGTTAGGGCTTAATTTTACCCCGAGATATATCGAATCCTACGATATTTCCAATACCGCAGGAAGTGAAAACGTTGCCGGAATGATAGTATTTACCGACGGCAGACCCGACAAGACCCGTTACAAACGCTTTAAAATCAAAGGCTTTATCGGTCAGGACGATTACCGCTCTATGGCAGAGGTGCTTGACCGTAGATTCAGTGAGTACGAAAAAGGGGAGGACGAGGGCTTTTCCACCTTGCCCGACCTTATTTTGCTGGACGGTGCCAAGGGTCAGATAAATGCCGTATTGCCCGTAATGAAAAAGTACAATTTGGATATCCCGATATTTGGTATGGTTAAGGATTCTAAGCATAGAACAAGGGCTATTGCCACAACGGGCGGTGATATTGCCATAAAATCCAATAAAAGGGCATTTAAGCTTGTTACCGATATTCAGGATGAGGTACACCGCTTTGCTATCCGCTATCATAAAAAGTTGCAAAGTAAGATTATGATTAAATCCGAGCTTTTGGATATTGAGGGTGTAGGCAAAACCAGAGCAGCTGCACTCATTAAGCATTTCGGCAGTATTAAAAAGATAAAAGAGGCTGATATTACGGAGCTTTCAGCCGTTAAGGGTATGACTAAAGCTTCTGCAAGGGCGGTATTCGACTATTTTCATTAAATTTTAACAAATTGTTAATTTTTTTATTGACTTTCTTTTTGTTGAATGATATCATAATTTAAAAAAACGGAGGTTCAAAGAAAATGCAGATAAAAAAGTATATCCCTAAAATACTGATAGTATGCTTTGCTGTGGCTTTTGCAATTATTTGTGCGACTTCAAGCCCTGTAACAAACCCTGTGGGAACATTGTGGTCCCTTTTTCCGCCGGTTGTGGCAATTTGTTTAGCGCTTATTACCAAAGAGGTTTATTCCTCACTGTTTATAGGTATTGTTGTAGGCGGACTTTTAACTACAAGCTTTAATCCTATTCACACTGTAGACACCGTTGTAAATAACGGTTTTATTTCCGCAGTTTCAGGAAGTGCCGGTATATTTGCATTCCTTGTAATTCTCGGAATTATTGTGGCTCTGCTTAATAAAGCAGGCGGCTCGCAGGCCTTTGGTCGCTGGGCTTCTAAGCACGTTAAAACCAAGGTTGGTGCTACTATAGTTACCTTCCTTTTCGGTGTGCTTATTTTTATTGACGATTACTTCAACTGCTTAACCGTAGGTGCGGTGATGCGTCCTGTGACGGATAAAACAAAAATTTCCCGTGCAAAGTTAGCCTACATTATAGACGCTACTGCTGCTCCTGTTTGTATGATAGCTCCCATTTCCTCTTGGGCGGCTGCGGTTTCTTCCTATGCGCCGGACGGTCAGGGTATATCCCTTTTCTGTAGAGCAATTCCCTTTAACTTTTATTCACTTCTGACCTTTGTGTTTGTAATAGGCATAGGTGTTATGAATTTTGACTACGGCTCAATGAGACTTCACGAAATCAATGCTGAAAAGGGTGATTTATTCACCACAGGCGAGCAGAAGTTCGAGGAGGACGAGCTCCCCTCTACAGACAGAGCCCGTGTTATCGACCTTGTTTTACCTATTATTTTCCTTATTGTAGTTTGTGTTTTCTCCCTTTTCTATGTAGGTAGATGCATGGGCGAGGAGTGGGTATTTGCCTCGGCTAATTATGACAGCTCTTTAGGCTTTATAGATGCTTTTTCTAACACAGATGCCACTGTGGGACTTCCTTGGGGCGGTCTTATATCCCTTATTGCTGTAATTATTTACTTTGTTTGCCGCCGTCTTATTTCGGTTAAAGAGGCTATGGAGTGTATTCCAAAGGGCTTTATAGCAATGGTTCCTGCAATTCTTATTCTTACAATGGCGACTACACTTAAAAATATTACAAATATGCTTGATTCGAGCACCTTTGTTGAAAATGCTTTAGGCTCTGCAGGAGCGCTTTCTAACTTCCTGCCTGCAATTGTATTTGTGGTAGCTTGCTGTATCGCATTTGCAACGGGTACTTCATGGGGAACCTTCGGTATACTTATTCCTATAGTACTTAACATTTTCCCTGTAGGCAGTGATTTGGGTATCGTTTGTATGTCTGCCTGCCTTGCAGGTGCGGTTTGCGGCGACCATTGTTCACCAATA
>JAFUOL010000062.1 GCA_017481865.1 Clostridia bacterium
AGATATGAAAAATCTTTTTCCTTTGGATTTAGACATAACCGATGACGGAATCCTTAAATGGCTTGAGCGTAGAGTTATTCCTAAAAACCGTGCTTTTGTTGACGAGATTTTAAAAACACTTGGTCTTAGTCTTAACAATACCAAAGGCATCATTGACGTATGTAAAGGTCTTTCTCTGAACGATAGTTATTGGGTTGTTCCTGCTAATTTTAATGGTACATTCAAAGAGTTTAATCTTTATGAAAACCGATTCTCTGAGGTTTTGTCCTTGGTTGCTTATACAGGTGTTGGTACGGCTAATCAAGCGTTTACAACTTCGCCTGAGCTTACAACACAGGGTATGCTTCGTAAGGCTTGGCGCTTTATTGAGGATGATGGTATTTACCTTTACAAGGGCGGTACGGAGGGCTTTGCTAATTCGGGCAATGAGCCGTATTCCGAATACTACGCTTGCCAAATTGCGAAAGCAATGGGACTGTATGCTATCGAGTATGATTTGGAAAACTGGAAAGGCATTTTGGCATCAAAATGCGAAATCTTTACCGATATTGATACATCATTCATTTCTATCGGCAGAATCGTTAAAAGCGGTGGTATTAAAGGTTGCCTTGATTATTACGAATCGCTTGGAACAGACTTTTCCGAAAGTCTCAAGAGTATGCTTATATTTGATGCGGTAATTTATAACGAAGACCGTCATTTTGGAAATTTTGGTGTGCTTAGAGATAATCACACAGGCAAAATTATTTCTCCGGCTCCAATTTTTGATAATGGTCTGTCGCTCTTCAACTATGCTATGGATAACGATATTAAAGATTTAGATTCATATGCTAAAACCCGTTCTAATCCTTACGGTGTATCTTACGAGAGCATTTGCGCTGAGGTCATGGGAACTAAGCAGAAAAATCAGCTTAGAAAACTCATTGATTTTAAATTCACAAGGCACCAAAGCATCAATCTGCCTGAAGAACGCTTAGTAGCAATTGAAAAGCATATTCAAAGCAGAGTGCGGAAGTTGCTTGCACTTCCAACTGCATCTAAATAATTGCGACAATTGACAATCATAAATAATATGCTATTATAAAAATAAGGCAAACCGATAGACGGTTAGCCTGAGTTAGCTAATAACCGCTTGTTTTCTCAGGACAGGGCGGTTATTTTTTATGCTAGAAATGTAGCCAGTGGCAACAATAAGTACAAAAACAACGACAACATTTATTTATGGTGTAAAACATTATGGGCTCCCATGGCGGCACCCATAATTTTCCAATTTTAAAGGTCTAAAAAATTTTTTTGAGGAATTTTATGGTGTTCTCTTGACATTTTCCCCTGCTGCAGCATCTACCATAAAGCATTTTTTTGAGGATACTAACACCTCACCCGAGGACTATGATGTTATATATACGGGTGACCTCGGATATGTGGGAACGCAGCTTTTATACGAACTATGCGACCGTGAGGGTATAGATTTACGCTGTCGCCACAGTGACTGCGGAACCATTATCTTTGACCGTGAAAATCAGGATGTCCATGCAGGAGGCTCGGGTTGTGGGTGCAGTGCGTCGGTGTTGTGCTCCTTTATAATGCACCGATTTGAGGATGGGGATTTTAAAAATATCCTCTTTATGTCTACAGGAGCGCTGATGTCTCCTACATCGTCATTTCAGGGTGAAAGTATACCGGGTATAGCGCATCTTTTGCATATTAAAAATGATTGACACCTGTTACTGTAAAGTGATATAATAAATAAAACCTTATCACAAAATCAAAGCTTGTGATAAGGTATTTATTTCGTGAGGAGGTATATTTATGTCTAATGAAATTTTAGAGATGATAGAGGAGAAGAAATATACCCGATTGCGAAAACAGCTTACAGAAATGAACCCTGCCGATATTGCCGGAATTTTTGAGGAGCTGTCGCCGAAGGATTTACCCATAATTTTCAGAATTTTACCCAAGGAGCTTGCCGCCGAGACCTTTGTTGAAATGGATTCGGATATGCAGCAGCAGCTTTTAGAGGGCTTTAGCGACAAGGAAATCCGTGACGTTATGGATGAGCTTTTCATGGACGATACGGTTGACATTATCGATGAAATGCCGGCGACGGTTGCAAAGCGCATCCTTAAGCAGACTGATGCGACTACCCGCAAGCTGATAAACAAGCTTTTGGCATACCCTGATGACAGCGCAGGCAGTATAATGACCACCGAATACATTGACCTTAAAAAGGACATGACGGTGGATGAGGCATTTGACCGCATACGCTTTTTAGGTGTAGATACCGAGTCGATTTATACCTGCTATGTCACAGATAAAAGCCGTCGGCTTTTAGGTGTTGTTACGGTAAAGGAGCTGCTGCTTAATCCTAAGGATATGGTAATAGGGAAGATAATGCGTGAAAATATTATCTTTGCCAACACCTTTGACGATAAAGAGGAGGTAGCAGGTCAGTTCCGTAAGTATGACCTTGTTATGCTTCCTGTTGTGGATAAAGAGGAACGGCTTGTAGGTATAGTAACGGTTGACGACGCTATCGACGTTATAGAGGAAGAGGCTACCGAGGATATCGAAAAAATGGCGGCTATCGTTCCTACCGAAAAATCCTACTTTAAAGCAGGTGTTTTCGATACATTTAAATCCCGTATACCGTGGCTTATGCTGCTTATGATTTCCGCCACCTTTACGGGGGCTATAATTTCAAGCTTCGAATCCAAGCTTACGGTTTTTCCGGCACTTATAGCCTTTATACCTATGCTTATGGATACTGCTGGAAACTGTGGCAGTCAGTCCTCGGTTACGGTTATACGTGGTATTTCGCTGGGAGATATAGAATTTAAGGATATTTTCAGGGTCTTATGGAAAGAAATAAGGGTCGCAGTTTGCTGCAGTGTAGCACTGGCGGCAGTTAATTTCCTGAAGCTGTGGATAATTGACTATATGATATTCGGCAATTTTGACTCGGGCAAGCAATTCGCCGAAATTGCCGTAGTATGTCTTACCATGATGCTTACGGTAATTGCGGCTAAAATTGTCGGCTGTGTTCTGCCGGTACTGGCTAAAAAGATAGGCTTTGACCCTGCTGTTATGGCAAGTCCTTTTATTACTACCATTGTAGATGCTATCGCCCTTGTTATATACTTTAATTTTGCGGTTTTGATGTTGGGTATATAATTTCAACAATTAAGAATTGCCGTTAGGGTGAAAAATTGCCCGAAATTTAGCGAAAATATACGAAAATTAAACTGCACGTTGACGTTTTGTAATGAATAGTGTATAATAAAGTAAACTTTTTGAGGAGGTTTTCTTTATGGAACAAACTATTGTACAAACACCTGTGGCACAGCTTAAAACCAACCGTGGACTGCTAAAGTATATTTTACTGTCGCTGATTACCTTCGGCATTTACGGAATCGTGGCAATGTCGGGCGTATCAAGCGATATCAATATTGCAGCCTCAAGGTACGACGGAAAAAAGACCATGCATTACTGTCTGCTTTTCTTCGTTTTCTCATGGCTTACTTTTGGAATAGCCCCATTGGTTTGGTTCCACCGCATTTCTGCCCGTATGGGAGCAGAGCTCACCCGCAGAGGAATTGTCTACAGCTTCGGCGCAGGTAGCTTTTGGGGCTGGTACATATTGGGCTCACTTATAGGTGTAGGTCCCTTTATCTACTTCCACAAATTCTTTAAGGCTATGAACCTTATCGCCGCCGATTATAACGTAAAAGGCTGATATCAGGTAAAAATTCAAAGACTGTTTCGCTCTAAGCGGAACAGTCTTTTTTGTCGTTGATATATAAAATTATCCTCTAAAAACATCTTTAAACTCTTTTAAGTCGTAATCCTCCGTGGCGAAAGCCGAGCTTTCGAGATAGGCTATAAGTCGGTCAGCATCACTGAAGGCAGGGGCTAACTTTTTACAGCCCTCGGTCATAAAGCCGTGATTTACTGCCTTATTAAGCATATTTATCAGCTCGTCAAAATAGCCGTTAATATTAAATATAGCAATAGGCTTTTTATGTCTGCCTAACTGTTTCAGGGTCATGATTTCAAAAAGCTCGTCAAATGTGCCTATCCCTCCGGGGACGGCTACAAAAGCATCCGCCTTTTGCTCCATAAGCTGTTTTCTTTCACGCATGGTGTCGGTATATATCATTTCGGTACAGCCCTTAAAGAGGACACCGTCCACATTGAAAAAGGAGGGGGCTATTCCTATAACCTTTCCTCTGTTTTTAACTACACCTCTTGCGGCGGCTCCCATAAGACCGCATGCCCCTCCGCCGTAGACAAGGCTATGACCGTTTGCAGCTATCTTTTCACCTAATTTTTCGGTTGCGGAAATATAGAGATGCGCTATGTCATTGCTGGAGGCTCCGTAAAGACAAATTTTCATAACTTTTCTATCCTTTTGCCGTTTAAAACGGCGTTAATAAGTATGTCGCCCTCATACTCTAATTTCAAAGAGAAAAAGGGGACTTTATTTTCGATAAGCCGCAAAAATATCTTATCGCCCTCCCAAATAGGAAGGTTATAAATTTCGGGAATTTCCACCCAGCAAAGGGTGCCCTCGTCACATTCCTTCACTTCGCCCGAAAAATCGTCACTGTGGAAAATGTGCATATACTCGGTTTCCCACTTATCAGAAACAAAGGTTACTATCCCGCAATACTTATAAGAATTAAGAGTAAGTCCCGTTTCCTCTAAGGTCTCCCGAAAATTACATTCCTCGGGACTTTCCTTATCCTCGAATTTACCGCCTATACCTATCCATTTATCGTGATTAAGGTCGTTTTCCTTAATGGTACGGTGGAGCATGAGGTACTTACCGTCCCGCTCGATATGGCAAAGGGTGGTGTTGCGCATAGCTATTCCTCCGTAGTTTCACTTCCGTCCTCTATAGGTGTTGCCTCATGAACATAACCGTCAAGATAGAAAATATCGGCATTTACATTCTGCTGGTCGAAAATGTTGTTATACTGCACCTTTTCGTAATCGTCAAGCAGGGCGGTATAGGGAGAAGTATCGCTCCATTTATAGTAGTTGCCCTCATAATCAATATAACCTACAGTATCTATAACCGGTAGGGTCTTTGACAGATTCAGCAGATATTTGTTATACTCGGTAAGCTTTATACCTGCCGTTTCGAGCACTAAGGAGGACAGATAGTTAGAGCTTAGTCTCTCTATTTCCCTTTCCTCGATATCGTAGTTTGCCCAGATAATAAAGGGTGTGCAGTGACGGCTCTGCTCCTGCTCGGTAGTAAGCCCCAAAAGATTGTTTACACCCATTACCTCGGCTATGAACTCATTTTCAACCGAGGGCTGGTGGTCACCGAACATACAGATAACGGTAGGCTCATCCACCTTGGAAAAATATTCTATAAGCTCCTTAAAGTCATCGTCGCTTCGCTTTACAAGAGACAAATATTTATCTGCCTTAATATATTTTTGAGAAACCGAGGTGGCGTAGATAGTTTCCTCAAAATTAGCGGCGCTTGCGGTATATCCGCCGTGGTTTTGCATGGTAACGTTAAAAGCAAAATAGGGCACGGATTTATCCCTGTTTTCAAAATCCTCTATAAGCACATCGTAGTTATACCTGTCGCTGACGTACTGGCGAAGGAGTATATTACTGTCGGGATAATACATATCCATTATCTGCTGGAGATAATCGGCGTCACTACCGTTTTGGCGGTATTCCTGCAGAACCTCGGGGATGAGCAAATCCTCAAGACTGTCAAAAACGCTGAAGCCTAAATTGCGGTAAACCTCGGTACGGTTCCAACCCTCCGCATAGTACGGGTGCATAGCATAGGTAGAATAGCCCTGAGCCTTAACGGTAGAAACCATAGAGGCTATAGGCTTATCAATATAAAGCATATAAGCGTTGCTTCCCGAGGGCAGAAATGCGGTGGTATGACCGGTTAAAAATTCAAATTCAGTATTAGAAGTACCTGCACCTATTACGGGTACATAAAGATTTCCCTTTATAGTATTTTCGGTAAGACTGCGCATAAAGGGCATGTAATCCTCATTGGTGGTAAGGTTTCCGAGAACGCTTAAATCCGAAAGGGATTCATTCATAATACAAATTATATTAGGCTTTTCGTAGCTGTTGTCTACCTGATATTCGTCCTCGCTGTCATCCGTAACGCTGTTTACATAGTCCTTAATACTGTTGGGGTCATAGTCGGACGGCTCGGACATATAAAGATACTTTGTATTACTGAAAAAGCTGAAAACAAAGCCGTAGTTACGGTAGCCACGGTTCTGATTCCAGAAGTCGGGTCTGACACCCATATCCGCAAAAAAGCTGGTGCCGAAAAAGAGCAAAAGCAAAACCGCCGAAAAGGTTCCCGTAGAAACTCGGCCGATTATTTTAGTAGGCAAATTGTATTTAGGAGTTTCGGTCTTTATACCGATAATTATTATGAAAATGAATATAAGAGTAGCCGTAATTATTTTAAAATTAGGTGTATAATTATAGGTGTTGGCAACTCCTGCGGCGGTGGTTATGCTGAGAAAGTCCATAGGCAAAAAGGGTGTGCCTCGGAAATCCATAATATAGCAATGCGCTACGGCAAATCCGTACAAAATAGGGTTGACGACAAGGTAGGACACCTTAAAGCTTCCCGTAAACGCAAAGAACAGAAAATACATTATAAGCACTACAAGGTAGTTACCCAAAAAGCCGAGATAGGTCATATCGTAAATAAATATTCCGTTTAAACACTCGGTCATGGTAATAGTAATAAAAGGCATTAAGAAAAGGAATACAAAATGCCAAAGCTTATTAAACCGCTCGTTCTTGATTTTTACTGTGTAGGTGATAGAAAATCCGAGTATAAATGGGCAAAAAAGTACAAATGCCAATAGCAACCACTTTGATGCAAATTCCTGCGAGGTAAACTGATTTAC
>JAFUOL010000063.1 GCA_017481865.1 Clostridia bacterium
AAGCCATTTAAAAACACCTCCATAGCTCTGTTGATACTATTTTATCAACATTTATATGAAAAAGCAAGTAAAATATTATTCCAATTAAAAAATATCGACAATTTTTTTATTTTTCTTTCCCGATGTTGACGTTACAACATTAAACTTGACTGTTTGTTAAAGTTTTATTATACTTATTATATATAATGTGTAAAGGGAAGTGTATCAATGGATTCCAAATACGAAGCGCTTTTTACCCCATGGAAAATAGGAAATGTTGAAATTAAAAACCGAATAGTTCTATGCCCTATGGGCGGAACCTCACTTTTCGGCTGGATGGAGCACACAGGCAACCACTTCGATAAGGAGGCGGCAAGGTTCTTTCTTGAAAAAGCACAGAACAATGTAGGTCTTATTATCCCGGGTATCGCCCCCATTCGCAGTACCTTTATGGGTCAATGGCTTTATCAGAACAAGAAAATGTTTGCAGAGCTTAGAGACTTCATGGAAGAAATACATAAAACCGGAGCCAAGCTGTTTATTCAGATAACTGCCGGAATGGGACGTTCATGGGCAATACCTACTCCCCTTGTCATGCTTCATAACATGCCTGTTGTAAGGGATATTATAAAGCCTATCATAAATATCCCATACCAAAGCGCAAGCCCAAGCGAATTGCCCTCACGCTGGTCGGATAAAATGACCTGTAGGGAAATGACGGTAAAGGAAATTGAGGAAATTATCGACGCTTTCGCTAAGACCGCCGTCCTTTGTAAAGAGGCAGGGGTTGACGGTGTTGAGGTACATGCCGTTCACGAAGGGTATCTGCTTGACCAATTCACACTTAAATACACAAATAAGCGTACCGATAAATACGGCGGTTCCTTTGAAAATCGCTACCGTTTTGCCACCGACATAGTAAAGGCTATAAAGGCGGCTTGCGGTAAGGATTATCCTGTATCGCTGCGCTACTCGGTAGAGAGTAAGGTTAAGGATTTCTGCGTGGGTGCTGTTCCGGGTGAGGAATACACCGAAATGGGCAGAGATATGGAGGAAAGCGAAAAGGCGGCGAGATACCTGCAGGATGCAGGCTACGATATGCTTAATGCCGATAACGGTACATATGATTCATGGTACTGGGCGCATCCGCCTATGTATATGCCCCAAAACTGCAATTTAGAGGATGTTGCTCACATAAAAAAGTTTGTCAATATACCCGTAGTCTGTGCAGGACGTATGGAACCCGATATAGGTGCTAAGGCTGTAGCCGACGGACTTATTGACGGTGTAGGTGTTGCCCGTCAGTTCTTGGCTGACTCCAAGTGGGTAACCAAGCTTATTGAGGACAGATTAGAGGACATCCGCCCCTGTATTTGCTGTCACAATGCATGCTTTAATATGGCGCATTACAAGGATGTAGCAAATGCACAGTCGATTTATGATGCAAGCCACATTGCCCGTTGCGCTTTAGACCCTACAGTTATGCAGTCGAATAAATATAAGCTCACCCCTGCAAAGAAGCAGAAAAATATTGCCGTAATAGGCGGCGGTATCGGCGGTATGGAGGCGGCCATGGTATGTGCCAAGCGTGGGCACAAGGTAACCCTTTACGAAAAGAGCGATAAATTAGGCGGTGTGTTTATAGCTGCTGCCGCTCCCTCTTACAAAGAGAAAGACCGTGACCTTATTTCGTGGTACAGACGGGAAATTGCAAAACACCCCATTGATATTAAGCTTAACACCGAAATCAAGGACGTTACCGCTCTCGGAGCTGATGAGATAATAGTAGCAACAGGCGCTAAGGCTAACCGAATCCCCGTTAAGGGCAATAATTTAGGCATTGAGGCTGTAGAGTTTCTTTTAGGCGAAAAAGAAGTCGGCGAAAACGTAGTTATAATAGGCGGCGGTCTTACAGGCTGTGAAATAGCCTACGAGCTTTATTTGCAGGGCAAAAAGCCGACTATTGTTGAAATGCAGAACGACCTTATCGTATCGGATAAAATCTGTCTTGCCAACACAAGCTTTTTGCGTGATTTCTTTAATGCAAATAAGGTGCCTGTTCACCTTGAAACCAAGCTTTCCGAAATAAATGAGGACGGTGTAACCGTTACCGATAAGGACGGCAAGAGCTTCAAAATATCAGCTGACAGCGTTATTCTTTCTACTGGCTACCGCCCTGCTCCTATAGCTAAAAAGGCTAAAAATGTCCACATTGTAGGCGATGCTCATAAGGTTGGAAGTCTTCGTACCGCTATCTGGCAGGCTTGGGACGTAGCGATGAAACTGTGATAAGGAGAAAAAATTATGCGTTTAACTGACGAACAACAGCAGATTTTAGACGGCGCTAAGGGTGAAACCTTAGCCAAAGTTATGAAAACCATGGTTATGTACGGCGATGCTTTCGAGGCTGAAAAGTTAGTGCCCATAACTTCGGATTACAACCACCTTGTAACCTCCTTCGGTTTAAAGGTAATGTCCCCTGTTTACGACCTTATGCAACAGCTTTTGGATGCAGGCGTAGTATCGGGTCAGAAATTCTCGGTAGACCCCAGACCCATTGATAAAAACGTCCCTGCAAATTTACTGCAAAACCTTGTTTTCAATAAGCTTATGTATACAAAGCAGGAT
This sequence comes from Clostridia bacterium, assembly GCA_017481865.1. Lineage (GTDB taxonomy): Bacteria > Bacillota > Clostridia > Oscillospirales > Acutalibacteraceae > UBA737. Next base: position 2,608 of record JAFUOL010000063.1, read on the forward strand.
TTCTACGAAAATCAGCTTAATAAATTGGGTCTTATGGATAAGGACGCTTTCACCTGCGCCTGCTATATGGACGAGGTCGGCAACAAGCCGAAAAAGGGTGATGTGCTTAGCTGGGCGGAGTCCTCGGCAGTAGTTTATGCCAACTCTGTTTTGGGCGCACGCTGTAACCGTAATTCGGGTATTATTGATATTATGGGCTCAATCGTAGGTTTTGTTCCTTATTTCGGTCTGCTTACCGACGAGGGCAGAAAGGCAGACTGGGTAGTAAAAATTGAGACTACTAAAAAGCCCGAGGCTCAGCTTTTAGGTTCGGCAATAGGCATGAAGGTTATGGAGGACGTACCCTTTGTTGTAGGACTTGATAAATGGATTGGCACCGAGCTTGACGACAGCGCCTGTACTTATCTTAAGGATTTTGGTGCCGCCACCGCATCTAACGGAGCGGTTGGTCTTTACCATATCGAAAACCTTACTCCCGAGGCGGTAGAGCAGGGTAGATCCCTTATTAAAGAGGGTGCAAAGGAATATATAATCGACGATGCCGAGCTTGAAAGGGTTAAGAACAACTATCCTGTAGTTTGGAAAAATCCCGATGCGGCACCCAAGCTTTGCTTTATGGGATGTCCTCACATGAGCTTACAGCAGCTAAAAGACTGGACAGATAAGGTAGAAGCCGCCTTGAAAGAATACGGCAATAAAAAGGTGGTTATTCCTACTGTTTTCACCGCCGCCCCTAAGGTTTTGGAGGAATTTAATAAAACCGAATATGCGGTAAGACTTAAAGCAACAGGAGTTATTACCTCCTATATCTGTCCGCTTATGTATATGAATAACCCTCTTTGCAAGAAAATGCCGGTTATCACATCCTCTAACAAGCTGCGCACCTACACCAGCGCACGCTACTACACCGACGATGAAATCCTTGTGGCAATAACCAAGGGAGGTAAAGCATAATGAAAGAGTTTAAAGGACGTATAGTTACCCCCGGTACCGTTACTGCCGAGGCGGTTGTTACCAAAAACGGTTTTAATACCTTAGCATCGATGCAGATGGCGCTGCAGTTTGGCGATAAATCGGTAAAATGCGGCGACCAGAACAACCCCGACCTCAACGGCAAGCCCTTAGCCGGCAAGGCGCTCTGTCTGCCGCAAACTATCGGCTCTACCACAGGCGGTTTGGTGCTTTACTGCGCTTGCGCTATGCATTCAAGCCCTGCCTGTATGCTTTTTGCAAACCATATCGACTCTCTCGCCGCCGCAGGCGCAGTCCTTGCCGATGTTTGGGTAGAGGGTGTTTCCATGCCTGTAATCGACTGTTTAGGTGACGAGTTCCTCGACTACGTAAAGGACGGAATGACCGTTACTGTAAAAGAGGACGGCACCGTTTGCGTTGAGGAGTAAATAAGCGAAC
>JAFUOL010000064.1 GCA_017481865.1 Clostridia bacterium
ACGAAACTTAGCTTTTGGTGATATACTTTTCATCGGAAAAACAACTCCTTTGTGCCGATGTTTAGTGTGGTTACTTTCATCTTAACACATTTGAGTTGTTTTTTCTATTTTTACTGTTACCTATCTATTGTATCATAACATTTTTTGAATTTAGTTGATGTTTGAGGTACCTGATGCTGTGTCGTCGTCGCCTGAGGTATAGGAATTGATGTAGATTTTAACCGCAACATCGGTATTAACGGTTTCGCCGTATTTTGGGGTTTGTTCGAGGACTACACCGGGCTCGCTCTCATCATCATACTTTTCAAGCACCTCTATATTATCGTAAAGGAAGCCCTGCTTTAAAAGCTCCAGCTTAGCGTTTGTTTCATCAAGACCTTTAAGATTGGCTATTTTAATTTCGTTGGGTCCTAAGCTTATTGTAAGCTCTATCTTAGTATCTCTCGGCTGTTCGCTTCCTGCCGCTACCGACTGAGCGCATACCGTACCCTTAGGATACTTTGAGGAGAACTCTTTACCCTTTATTATAAACTCGAATACTTCGTTTTCGGAATTATCCACTATTTCGGAATAGTATTTACCCGTAAAGTCCGAAACGGAGTAAAGCTTAGCGGAAACGGCGGCATCACTGTCAACCGTTCCTATTTCGTCAACTACGGGAGCATCTACTGAGGTAACCTCGCTTTGTGAGCTTTCGGTGTCCTTCTTAAAAATATCGTCCTTAAATACAGTAAATACTAAAACTGCGGCGATTATGATAAATACCATAGCCGTGCACACAGAGGATATAACCGCATATTTTGCCGAACTGCTTTTGGTCTTTTGAGGTTTCTGGGATTTTTCCTCTTTCTCCTCGGTCACTTTCTTTACCGCAGGCTCGGCAATTTCGCCGTAAACCAGCTCGTTTTTAAAGGTTTCGATATCTTTCGTACGGTCACCGGGTAAAACCTGTAAGCCATTTGCCAAGGCAGACAGTACGTGACGTGGTAATTCCTCTGCAAATTTTGCAGGGATAGTCATAACGTCATTTTGAAGTCTCTGAATAGCCTCGGGAGGAACGGCACCTATAAATACCCTAAAGAGTACGGCACTAAGTCCGTAAACATCAGTATAGGTATCTATGTGCAGACCTACAATATCATACTGCTCCACGGCGGCAAAGCCTGAATAAAGCTCGGTTTCGAGCTCGCTTGTAAGCATTCTGAGCTTCTTTATGCTGTAATCTGCTATACGAAGCTTACCGTCCCTGCCTACGATTACGGTATCCTCCGACAAAGCGCCGTGGACAATGCCTATATCGTTCATACCCTTAACGGTGTCGATAAGGGGCAGAAACAGTGCTCTTGCCTGCTCCCATTTAAGGGTGTTGCCGTTGCGTTTAAGAAAATCGGCTAAGGTAATTCCTGCAATACTTACACTAACTGCATATACGGTTCCGTTTTCCTCGAAAACATCGGTTACGGGAATAAGCGAGGGCAGGTCGGAATGCATTATACGTCGGTTTATTTCCATAAACTCCATTAGACCCTCGTTAAAGGTGTATTTCCCCGATTCCTCCATAGAAACGGTTTTATCGGGATTGCGGTGGGCAAAGCCTTTCGGGTAGTACTCCTTAATATTAACTATAGAATCGGTGCTGCTGTCCCATCCTATGTAGGTAATGCCCTCACCGTTTATTTTTACAGCCTTGCCTATAAGGTATCTGTCGTTAATAATAAACTTTACAGGCAGACAGCTGTCAGGATTCTGCGCAGAGGAATCATATCCGCAAATGGGGCATACCCTTTCTCCCCCATTGTCATTCATACATCCTAAGCATAATCTTTCGGTGTTAATCATATGTGTCACCTATCCTTTGATTAGTACATATATATTTTAACATATGTGTCAAGTATCCTTAATTTTCGGATTTATCGGCAGTGTTTTTCTGAAAACACAGGTATGATGCTCGGTGATAATTCTGTCCTCATGCAGAGAGCCGAAATACCAGTGCTTGAATTCGCAGGACCTGCCTATTTCCTCAAGATAACCGTTAAGCTTGTTAACACGGTCAGCGTCGCCACGCCTGAGCAATATAGCGCTTTTTACAAGGGAAGGAGGTTCGTGGGTGATTATATAATCCACCTTACAGCCTGCCTCGTCAAGCCGTTTTGCACCCTCCGCCATTTCCAAAGGTGTCGGCTCCTCCTCACGCCACCAGTTGCCATGTTCAAGCCGCATATCCTTATCGGTGCTCTCTCCCCCGCCGAAGGTAAAAAAGGTGTTACCCTCAATATTAAATATCTGTCCCCGCATTAAGTGAATAAGATTTCCCTTTATGCGGTGTACCATTCCGCCATGCCAGTAAGTGACCCTCGAACGGTTTATAGTTTTCATATTATCGTGTGTACCGTCTACAAAGGCAGTTACAAACCGCCGTGTAGCAAGATAGTCTATAACCTGCTTTTCGGTTTTGCCACCGTCAAAAATATAGCCGAAATCACCGCAGACTATAAGCGTATCTCCGCTTTTGAGCCGCCGTATTCCTTTATCGTAAAGCCGTTCGAGACAGCCGTGCATATCTCCCGTAACGTATACCGTAATTTTCACCGACCTTAAGAAAATATTAAAACAAAATTGTACTTTTATTTTCAGTTCTTTTGTGTTATTATAAATATGTTCAGTTTATAATAACATATTTTCGGAGAGATTTCTATGCTAAAAAGGATTTTTTCCATTATTTCTACAATTTTCTTAGTTTTTTGTTTATTTTTAACCCCGATTTCAGCCTCAGCTTACGAGGTTACGGGCTTCCAAGTATCTGCAAAGCAGGGTATGCTTGTATCCTTGGATACGGGTGAGATACTTTATGAAAAAAATATAGATGAGAAGCTGTACCCTGCCTCCATTACTAAAATTATGACCGCTACCTTAATTTTAGAAAGCGAAAAGTATAACCCCGAGGCTAAAATCGCCATGACCGAGGAGATTTTGGAGCTGGTTTTAGGTACGGGAAGTGCGGTTTCAAACATAAAAGCAGGTGAGGAATTTACCCACCTTGACCTTATATATATGGTGCTTATGGCATCCTTCGGAGATGTTACCTATTTAGCCGCACAGTATTTCGGCGGAAGTGTGGACAGCTTTGTGGATATGATGAATGCTAAAGCCCAGGAATTAGGGCTTGACGGTACTCATTATGCCAACCCCGTAGGACTTCACGACGAGAATAATTATACAACCGTTCGTGACATATACACCCTTGCCGCCTACGCTTTAAAAAATGAGACCTTTAAGACCATTTGCGAAACACCCCGTTATACAATGCCTGCCACCAATCTTTCAGGCGAACGCACACTATCCACCACAAACTTTTTGCAGGATAATACCACCAACTACTATTACCAGTATGCTAAAGGTGTTAAAACAGGCTATACCGACGAGGCAGGCAGATGCCTTGTGAGTACCGCCTCCTACGGCGGATATAATTATATGTGTATACTTATGGGTTGTCCTGTAGGGGCGGACAAGCGCTATGAATTTGTTAACAGCGCCGAATTATACCGCTGGGCATTTAATAACTTTTCCTTTAAGGAGATTGCCGACTCTAC
>JAFUOL010000065.1 GCA_017481865.1 Clostridia bacterium
CCTGAATTCGAGTCCACAGACGGTGTGCTCGAATACTTTGCCGACCTTACCGATAAAACAGTACGTGAATCGGTAGCGGCGCATAAAATTGCCGATGTTGAGGTAGGCTCTTTCCTCTCCAGCGGTATTGATTCGAGCTATATTGCCGAAGCCGCCAACGTTGATAAAACCTTTACCGTAGGCTTTGAAAGTCCTGACGGTGACCGTTACAATGAAATACATTATGCCAAAGATTTTGCCGATACTATAGGTGTCGAAAATATTTCAAAGGTAATCACCCCTGAGGAATATTGGGGCAATTTCGGAAAAATTCAGTACCATATGGACGAGCCTTTAGCCGACCCTGCCGCAATAGCTCTTTACTTTGTAAGTAAGCTTGCGAGCGAGCATGTAAAGGTAGTAATGTCGGGCGAGGGTGCGGACGAGCTGTTCGGCGGCTACCGTATTTACCAAGAGCCTATAACCCTTACCGCCTATGATAAATTACCTTTCTGCGTTCGTCGTATTATTTCGAAAATTTGTCAGCACCTGCCGCAGGTGCACGGTATAAACTACCTTGTCCGCCGAGGTAAAACTATTGAGGAACGCTTTATAGGAAATGCTAATATCTTTTCTGTTAAAGAACGCAACGGTCTGCTTAAAAGCGTGGTTGCACGAAATGCCGCCGCACCTAAAATTTTGTGCGATAAATTCTACAGCGAAGTCAAGGACAAGGATACCGTTACCAAAATGCAGTATCTGGACATAAATATGTGGCTTATGGGTGATATTCTCCTTAAAGCCGACAAGACAAGTATGGCAAATTCCCTTGAACTTCGTGTTCCCTTCCTTGATAAAAAGGTTATGGAATTTGCCGCTACTATTCCCCTTAATTGCAGGGTCAATACCGTTACAACTAAGTTAGCCCTCAGAAAAGCGGCGGAAAAGACCTTACCAAAACGCACAGCTACTAAGGATAAATTGGGCTTCCCCGTTCCTATCAGGGTATGGCTTAAGGAGGAACAGTATTACAACACCGTAAAGACCGCTTTTACCTCAGAATATGCCGAAAAATATTTCAATACCGAAAAATTAGTAGCACTTCTCGACCTGCATAGAAGCGGCAAGGCTGATGTCAGCCGTAAGATTTGGACGGTTTACACCTTCCTTGTTTGGTATGAGCAATTTTTTATAAATGAAAAATAATTAAATACAAAAATAAAACCTCCCTTTGCGGTAATACTACTAGTGCAAAAGGAGGTTTTTTAGCGTGAAAAATCACGCTAAAAACAATTATAGGGACGGCGTGCCGCTCGCCAACACAGTGGCAACCGCGGCACATGCCGATTTAATCTCCATCAGCCGCTATTGGAGATTTCTTGACCTATTTTGCTAACGCCTTAGCGGCAGAATGGAGATTAAACAATGCAGAACAGCTCAATGTCATTTATAAAAGGTCTGGGTGCGGGAATGATAGCCGGCGCCGCCGCCTTAGCAGTAGGCAAGGTAATGCTTCAGGACCATAAAAATATTACTAAAGGCTCTACCAAGCTTGTAAAGGCAGTAGGCGAATTTGTCGACGGCGTTCAGACAATGTTTCATTAATTTTTAGCTTGTTGCCGCTTTTATGCAGATTTACAGCGAGTGCTTACGGCAAAAAACACCTGCGTTTTCGACGCAGGTGTTTTAATAAACTTATGGATTAGAGAATGATTGATTCTCCGGTCATTTCCTTAGGCTGTTCTAATTCTAACAGCTTCAAAATAGTTGGGGAAATGTCACAAAGTCTGCCGCCTTCACGTAGATTACAATCCTTACCTATAACAGAGAAAGGAACGGGATTTGTAGTGTGAGCGGTGAAGGGTGAACCGTCGATATCAACCATACGGTCAGCGTTACCGTGGTCAGCAGTAAGAAGCATTACACCGCCCATTTTAAGGGTGGAGTCCTCAACACGTCCTACACAGGTATCAACCGTTTCAACTGCCTTTACAGCGGCATCGAAAAATCCTGTGTGACCTACCATATCGCAGTTGGCAAAGTTAAGGATAACAACATCATACTTACCGCTCTCAATTGCCTCGCAAACCTTGTCGCAAACCTCGTTAGCGCTCATTTCGGGCTGTAAATCGTAGGTTGCAACCTTGGGGGAGTTTACAAGAATTCTGTCCTCTCCCTCAAACATAACCTCTCTGCCGCCGTTAAAGAAGAATGTTACGTGAGCATATTTCTCGGTCTCGGCAATTCTTAACTGGGTCATACCCTTTTTGGAAAGGTATTCACCTAATGTGTTTTCAAGTGTCTGGGGCTTGAAAGCAACCTCAACATTAGGCATAGACGCATCATACTGGGTCATGCATACATAATATACCTTCTGTCTGCCGCCGTTGCGTGTAAAGCCTGCAAAATCATCATCCACAAAGGTGCGGGTGATTTCTCTTGCACGGTCGGGACGGAAGTTAAAGAAAATAACACTGTCGTTTGTCTTAATACGCTCGGTACCTGCTACAACTGTGGGGAGAACGAATTCATCGGTAATGAACTTGCCTTCCTCGTCCTTCATGGTGTAGGACTCACGAACAGCCGCAGCTGCATCGGTGGTCTGAACACCCTCGCCGTAAACTAAAGCGGCATAAGCCTTGCCTACACGCTCCCAGCGGTTGTCTCTATCCATGCCGTAAAATCTGCCCATAACGGTAGCAAGCTTTCCGCAACCGATTTCTTGGAGTTTTGCATTTAATGCGTCAATAAAGTCGGCGGCGCTTGAAGGCGGAACGTCACGTCCGTCCAGCAAAGCGTGAACATAAACCTTTTTAAGACCGTTCTTCTTAGCCATTTCCACAAGGGCATAAAGGTGCTCGATATGGCTGTGAACACCGCCGTCAGAAAGCAGACCCATAAGGTGCAAAGCGCTGTCGTTTTTCTTGCAGTTCTCAACCGCATTTAAAAATGCAGGGTTATTAAAGAAATCACCATCTGCAATAGACTTGGTAATACGGGTAAGCTCCTGATAAACAATACGTCCTGCACCGATATTGGTGTGTCCTACCTCGCTGTTACCCATCTGACCGTCAGGCAGACCTACGTCCATACCCGATGCGCCGATTTGAGTAGTAGGGCACTCGCTGAATATTTTATCAAGACGGGGTGTAGCGGCGGCTTCGATAGCGTTTCCGTTCTTTTCGGGGTTGAAACCAAAACCGTCCATAATAGTTAAAACTACGGGTTTTTTCATAAAATAAAATTCTCCTATATTGTTAATTGGGAATTATAGGTATACCGCTGAAAACGGTACTTTTATTATATTGTCGGCAAAGCCGAACCATTTAATTACGAATTACGAATTCATAATTCCGAATTTATTTGCTTGCAGCTTTTACGATTACAGAGAAATCCTCTGCCTTAAGGGAAGCACCGCCGATAAGTCCGCCGTCAACATTAACCTTAGCAACCAATTCGTCAGCATTCTTAGCGTTCATAGAGCCGCCGTACTGGATAGTAACGGTCTCAGCAACATCTGCACCGTAAGCCTCAGCAATAGCGGCACGAACATAGCCGTTACCCTCGTCAGCCTGCTCGGCAGTAGCGGTAACACCTGTACCGATTGCCCATACGGGCTCGTAAGCAATGATTACATTCTTAAGCTGTTCGGCAGTAACATTTGTAAGAGCCATCTTGGTCTGATACTTAAGTAAGGTCTCGGTATAGCCTAATTCTCTCTGTTCGAGGGTCTCACCAACGCAAACGATAGCCTTAAGACCTGCATTTAAAGCGGCAAGGGTACGAAGGTTTACGGTTTGGTCAGTCTCGCCGAAGTACTGTCTTCTCTCGCTATGACCGATAACAACATACTTAACACCTGCTTCAACAAGCATTTCTGCAGAGATTTCGCCTGTATATGCGCCAGAAGCCTTGAAGTGAACATTCTCAGCACCGATTTCAATGTTAGAGCCCTTTGCAGCCTCAACAGCGGCGGCAATGTCGATAAAAGGAACGCAGAGAACTACGTCACAGTCAGCGTTTGCTACGAGGGGCTTCATTTCGTTAATGAGAGCGGTAGTCTCACTAGGGGTCTTGTTCATTTTCCAGTTGCCTGCAATTACGGCTTTTCTAGTTGCTTTATTCATGATTTATTACTCCTTAAAAAATATCCTTATTACATAAGTAACGGGAGGGGTGACCCCTCCCCTACAATTTAATTATTTATCGTTAAGTGCTGCAATGCCGGGAAGCTCTTTACCCTCAAGGAATTCGAGGGATGCGCCGCCGCCGGTAGAAATATGGGTCATCTTGTCGCCGAAGCCTAAGGTGTTTACAGCAGCTGCGGAGTCACCGCCGCCGATTACTGTAACGGCATCGGTCTCAGCAAGGCTCTTAGCAACAGCAATAGTACCTGCTGCCAAGGTAGGATTCTCAAATACTCCCATAGGTCCGTTCCAAACAACGGTCTTAGCGTTCTTAACCTCATCAGCATAAAGCTCGGCAGTCTTTGTACCGATATCAAGGCTCATCATATCAGACGGAATCTTGTCAGCATCAACAACAGAAATCTCGATAGGAGCGTCAATGGGGTCAGGGAAGCTCTTAGCGATAGTGCAGTCAACAGGAAGAAGTATCTTAACACCCTTTTCAGCTGCCTTTTCCATCATTTCACGGCAGTAGTCAATCTTAGTCTCGTCAATAAGAGAAGTACCTACGCCGTAGCCCTTAGCTGCTAAGAAGGTATAAGCCATACCGCCGCCGATAATAAGGGTATCAGCCTTAGTAAGAAGGTTTTCGATTACGGGGAGCTTACTATCAACCTTAGCGCCGCCTAAAATGCAAACGAAGGGACGAACGGGCTCCTCAACAGCGTTGCCCAAATATTTAAGCTCTTTACCGATAAGGTAGCCTGCAACAGCTTCCTTAACATGGGATACAACACCTACTGTAGAGCAGTGTGCTCTGTGAGCAGTACCGAAAGCATCGTTAACAAAAATGTCAGCCAAAGAGCCGAGCTCAGCCGAGAAAGCCTCGCCGTTCTTGGTTTCCTCTGCACGGTAACGGGTATTCTGGAGAAGAACTACGTCACCGTCCTTCATAGCCTCAACTGCTGCCTTTGCATTTTCGCCTACAACGTTATCGTCAGCTGCGAAAACAACCTCTTTACCCAGCTTTTCGGAAAGAGCCTTAGCTACAGGTGCTAAAGAAAGCTCGGGCTTGGGCTCACCCTTCGGTTTGCCGAGGTGTGAGCAAAGGATAACCCTGCCGCCGTCAGCAATAAGCTTTTTGATTGTGGGAAGTGCCGCATTGATACGGTTTTCATCGGTAATTACACCGTTTTTGAGGGGTACGTTGAAGTCACAGCGCACAAGGACCTTCTGACCTTTTACGTTAATGTCATCAACAGTCTTTTTGTTAAGAGCGTTCATGTGTATACATCCTTTCAAAACATTGTTAAAAATTTACCACTATATATTTTAACACATTTTACAGTTTTTTCAATATTAAATTTAACTTATTTTTGTAAAATTTATTCGCTGTCCTCCCAGCGGTAATTATGCAACTGTCCGAAATTATCCAGTGCGGGGTAATTCCACTGCCTTAAAACCTCGTAAACCGCAATAGCAACCGAGTTTGAAAGGTTGAGACTTCTGATTTCTCCCTGCATAGGAATTCTAACACATTTATCGGGATGTTTAAGAAGTAGTTCCTCGGGAAGTCCCTTAGTTTCCTTACCGAACAAAAGGTAGCAGTTGTCGGGGTATTCAGGCTCAGAGTGGGTATGTCTGCCCTTTGTGGTAAAAAAGAAAAACTCACCCTGATTTTTCTCGAAAAATTCGTCTATATTCTTATAATAGGTTATGTCTAAATAATGCCAGTAATCGAGCCCTGCTCTTTTAAGCTTTTTATCGTCCACCGTAAAGCCCATGGGTCCTACAAGGTGCAGTCTTGCTCCCGTTGCGGCGCAGGTTCTTGCTACATTTCCTGTATTTTGAGGTATTTCAGGCTCTACCATAACTATGTTTATCTGCATCTAAATCACCACTATTCATTATATAAAATAAAAAATACTTGTCAAGCAAATAATAAAGCGGTATAATTAGAATAAATTTCTAAATTACGGAGAAATATCATGAAAAAATATGACGGTGTTTTAAAAAGAGTACGTGCTCTGGAACAGAAAAAAGGTATAGTTTATGCAAAGCCTGACGGTAAGCTTTGCCGTTCCTTGCGTGTTATTTACACGGTGGTTTTTGCCTACACAATGGCTATAAATCTACTTTATATTGCCGGTATGTTAATAACGGTGGACGCAGGAACAACCCTCATGCCGGACGTTCTTAATTCCGTACTTACCGTGTCGGCTTGCAGTATTTTTGTTATTGCGGGATTGGTTTTAATGTACTGCAAATTTTATCTTACGGCAGGAATAACCAGTGTTATTCCCCTTGTTTTTTTGGTTCCCGTATTTGCCGTCCGTTTAAAGGATGATTTAGATGGTCTGTTCGGCTACAAATACTCCTTTTACTGGAGACATTTTGTACCCATTGTTATTATGATACTTCTTATGGTTTGGATGACAGTAATAGCCCAGCGTGCTAAGATTAAGACCGACCGTCTGTATAAAAAGGTTACCGAAAACCTATTTAATATGTATAAGGTTACGGATGACGAAAGTGAAAACATTTCCGAGGAGCAATGGAACGATTTTTTGCAAAATTACAATCCTGACGAATATAAGGGTCAGATTGTAAGAGAAATTACAGAGGAAAAAGCAGAAAATAATGAGGTACAGTAAGCCTTTTGATATTGTAGCCGTTATCCGCACCGATTTCCCCGAAAAATTCGGTATACCCAGACAAAGCGGAATAGTAAAGAATTTAAGGGGTAAAATCGTCTTTGAGCCGCAGTACCGTGACCCGACAGCGATAAGAGGCTTAGAGGATTTCACCCACCTTTGGCTTTTATGGAAGTTTTCCGAAAATTCCGACCGTAAATGGTCACCTACCGTCCGACCTCCGAGACTTGGCGGCAATAAACGCATGGGTGTTTTTGCAACCCGTTCCCCTTTCAGACCCAATCCCATAGGGCTTTCCTGCGTAAAAATTGAAAAAATAACCGAAAATTCACCCGAGGGACCTATAATTGAGGTTTCGGGTGCGGATATGCTGGACGGTACACCTATCTACGACATTAAGCCCTATATCCCCTATACCGATTCCCATCCCGACGCTAAGGGAGGCTTTGCCGATAAGGTTTACGGTGATTTATTAAAGGTAGAAATCCCCGAGGAATTAACAAAAGAAATACCCGAGGACACCTTGCAGTCACTAAAGGAAATACTCGCCTCCGACCCGAGACCTGCCTATAAAGAGGACGGCGACAGAATTTACGGCTTTGACTTTTCCCACTACAGCATAAAATTCACCGTTAACGGCGGTGTTTTAAAGGTTACGGAAATAGCAAAAAAATCATTATGAAAACAGCCGAAAGTAGCTCGATACACTACTTTCGGCTGTTTCTTATTTTATATGCTTGTTTATAGTATCTACAATAGTGGGGAGCATAAGGGAGAATACTATAGCAGTAAGAAGTCCCGCAAATATTCTTGATGGGATGGCAACGAATATTGCAAGGTAGGACGAATAATAGCCGTACAGCTTTTGCTCAATAAGCATTGCACCCGTGTTACAAAGGGTGACAAGCAGTGAACTTATACAGGTTATCAGAACAAGCCTTGAAGGTTTAAGACTTCCACTAAAGGCTTTAAACAATAACCCTACCGATAATCCGCGTACCACAGCAGGCAATACCCATAAAAGGGTGGTGGCGCTGAAACCGTAGGTTATCATCTGTCCTATAAAGGCACCTACAAATCCTGTAGCCGCACCCCATATTGGTCCACCGAATATTGCAACAACAATTACCGGAAGTCCGCTTAGGGAAATTTTTAGATTTCCACCAAAGGGAGCGCTTACGCTGACAGCTAAAAAGTCTAGCCCTACATACAGCGCCGCCATAACAGCAGCAAGACACATGAGTTTTACTTTGTTTAATTTTTTTTCCATAAAAATACCTCCTCTACCCGTTTTCCGAATAAAAGGAGGTAAATATCCATTTATACGGCAGCGGGATGCGACAGCCGAACCGTGGATAAATCCTTCGTCTGTCAGGCAACTCCCCGTCCCGACAGCACTTAACGCTCGAATGTCTACTCTGCAAAATTTATAGTACTATTATATATCTATTTTTAAATTTGTCAAGTTTTTTCTTTTAAATTTGTCAAGCTTTTTAGCTTTAAAAGCCTTGACAAATTAGCTTTGCTGTGTTAGAATATCTATCGTATCCTGATAAGGTACGCCAATTTAATAATTGTACACCGTACAGCGATTTGGAGTAGTACTCAAGTTGGTGACGAGGCGCCCCTGCTAAGGGCGTAGGTCGGCTAAACCCCGGCGCGAGAGTTCGAGTCTCTCCTACTCCGCCAAAATGAAAAGACACCGCATAAATAGTGGTGTCTTTCTTTTTTTGCACGAAATTTACACAATTTCACACGAAAACCGCCCCAATCCAAACGGAAAGGGGCGGTAAATTTATATGCTACTTTTCAATTTTACACTCTGTATAATAATGTAATAAAATTTCCTCACAGTCTTTTCCCTGCTTTGCCAAATAATTTGCTCCGTACTGGCTCATGCCTACACCGTGGCCGTAGCCGTGAACGGTAAAGGTAAATTTATCATCCTTAAATTCCACGGTAAAACAGCTTGAACGCAGTTCAAGACATTCTCTTACAGCCGAACCGCTTAAATTTGTTCCGCCTAAGGCTATTTGCTTTACCGTCGACGAATCTGTAGCGGTAATTTTGCCTAACCAATCCTTGGCTTCTCCGCTTAATTTCACTTTACTGCTTAATTTTTCTTTAAGCTCTGACGAAGTAAAGCTTATAGTAGTTTCATAGTTTTCAGCCTCTTTGTCGCCCTTACTGTCCACAGATTTCAAATAAGGATATTCCTTGCCCCAAACGTTGGCGCTGTCCTCTGTTTTGCCTGACGAAATGGCATGGTAAACGGCTAAGATTACATCACCGTCATAGGTTATAACGCTTTGCCCGACATCCTCGATAGCCGACTTTATTTTAGAGGTATATTCCTCCGCTTTACTTCCCCACTTGGCTTTTGCCGCCTCCTCGGTTATAAAGCTTTGGGAATTTGAGGGGTCGGTAGTAAGGTCGTATTTTTCGTTTTTATTCTGCTCCCTGTAAAAGCAGGCATAGGTGTATGCGGCAATAGCCTGTGCTTTTAAAGCCTCGGGTTCGTAAAGAGCAGGCATTTCCGCCGCTACTACACCGAAAATATAATCCTCACGGCTTATAATGGTAATTTTTTCGGTTTCGGGGTCATATAAACGGAATGTGTCGGTATCGGTACTTTCGTCTGCCTTTAGTACTTTAGTTTCGGTTTTGCCCGCCGCTAAGACCTCGGGCTGATTTTGCATTACCGATAAAGGCATTAAAAGCATTGCCGCCGCCACAAAAAAGATTATCCATACAGTTTTTTTCATAAAGCTACCTCTTTTTTAATAAATTCTGTTGACTTTTAAATTTTTGCATTATACAATATTAAATTATATGTGGCTTTATGTTTATAAATGCTTCGGAGGAAAAGATGAAGTACAACAAGATAATTTTATTTTTCAACATTGCCCTGGTTTTTGGCGTTATAATGCGTTTTTTCCAAATCAGATATACGGTAGAGTATGAAACGGGATTTTTTATTCAGAATTATGAGGGTATTGGCTATTTCATGCTAGCTGCTGTATTTGTAATAGCCCTTGTGGCGGCAATTTTTGCAAATACCTGCCATAAAAACCCCGAACATCCCCCGAAAAAAGGCAGAGCTTTAGGTATTGTATCCTTCTTGCCGGCTGCTGCCGTTTTGATAGAGGTTTTCAGCGAAAGCTTTTCGTCAGCCGTAAGTCCTGTGATGTTGCTGTTGCTTAAAGCTTCGGGATTACTGGCGGCGGCATATTTCGTGGGCTTCGGTTTGCAGAAATTCGTGGATTTTGATATTCCTCCAATCGCATCTATAATTCCTTGTGTTTACATTATAATAAGAATTATCTGCGATTTTTCCAATATTTCCACTTTAGCGCTGATATCGGATAATATATTCCTTATTTCAGCCTACTGCCTGAGCCTGTTGTTTTTTCTTAATTTCACCAAGCTTTATAACGAAGTTGATAACGAATATAACTTCCGTAAGCTTTTGGCATCAGGTACGGCGGCGGTTATACTATGTATTTCCCAGTCAGTGCCAAGCTTTGTGATAAATCTTATTACAGGCAACGGATATACCCACATATCCCCTGCGGCTAATTTCAGTCTATTTGCCTTTGGGCTTTTTGTTATGATTTTTATATTCACCCATTTTTCAGACGAAAATATGAAATAATCTTAAAAAGTATACGAGGTGCTCTCCTCTATAGAGAGCGCCTCGTTTTTTATTACTATTCAAAATAATCGTTTACTATCTTTTCCTCACGGTTTTCAAAAACATTTAAAGTACCGTTTCTGTCAAGCGTGGCTAAAAACACACCATCCGCCCTTTTTACACCCTGCGACTTTAGTTCATTATTAAGCCAGTTTACATCTCTGCCTGCGGTTTTAAGATTTTTCTCCAAAATTACACCGTCCATAATAACATTAAGGAAAACACCCTCTGCTTTGGGAACGATTTTGAAATCCTCGGGCGTTGCAGGGCGGTTGGCGGAAAAGGGCAAAAAGCTTATTTTGCCGCTTGGCTCTAAAACGGCGGTGTCGATACCGGCTATATCAAAATAACCGTTGGTGCGTGCCTGCATTAAAAACTCGCTAAGATCGATTCGTGCTTTTTTAAGGTTTTTACGGTATAGCTTACCGTTTTCCATTAAAACTATTGTATGACCGAACAAAAAGCGGCGTATTTTAAGTGATTTAGCGGTAATAAAAGAAATCAGCGCCGAAACCGCCGCATAAATCGTCATGGCGACAAGGGGTCTTAACGGCTTTTCAAGTTCGGTGGCTAATTCGGCAGAAATTGAGCCTATTGTAATGCTGACAATGTAATCAAACATAGTAAGCTCAGAAATTTGTTTGTTTCCGTTTAATTTTGTTAACAAAAATAACACACTTATTGAAAGTAAAGATGTTAAAATAACCTGTATAAGCTCCATATTTTCGCTTCCTTTAAAAAATCATTGGTATTAGTGTGCACATTTTTTAATTAAATATTGACAAAACACACAAAAACAGGTATAATTGTATACAATTATACTAGAGGTGATAATATGCTTGAACTTTCAAACAACACAAACCTCTTGGAGCAGGATAGCTACAAATATTCCCTCCAAGACGTTAAAGAGCCTATGCTTTACCGTGATTTTTATACATATGAGGACGTGCCAAAGGTTGCCTTTAACCACCGCCGTGTGCCTATGGGAATGCCAAAGGATATTTGGATTACAGATACCTCCTTGCGTGACGGTCAGCAGTCAGTAGAGCCCTACACCGTAAAACAGATAGTTGACCTTTATAAGTTAATGTCAAAACTGGGAGGTCCTTACGGAATAATCCGTCAGACCGAGTTCTTTGTTTACAGCAAAAAGGACAGGGAGGCTTTGGAAAAATGCCAAGCCTTAGGGCTTAAATTCCCCGAAATTACCACCTGGATAAGAGCCAGCAAGGAAGATTTCAAGCTGGTTAAGGATTTAGGTGTAAGAGAGACGGGAATTTTGGTTTCCTGTAGTGACTATCATATTTTCAAAAAACTGAAAAAGACCCGTAAGGAGGCTATGGATGGCTATTTAGCCGCCGTTGCTGAGGCTTTTGAGGCAGGCGTAATGCCCCGTTGCCACCTTGAGGATATTACAAGAGCCGATTTCTATGGCTTTGTGGTTCCATTTGTAAATGAGCTTATGAAAATGTCTAAGGATGCAGGTATCCCCGTCCGTATCCGTGCTTGCGATACTATGGGTTACGGCGTTCCTTACAGCGAGGTAGCACTGCCACGGAGTGTACCGGGTATAATCTACGGCTTACAGCACTATTCCGATGTGCCAAGCGAAATGCTCGAATGGCACGGTCACAACGATTTTTACAAGGCAGTAGCAAATGCCTCTACCGCTTGGCTTTACGGAGCGTCGGCAGTTAACTGCTCACTTTTAGGTATAGGCGAGCGTACGGGTAATGTTCCGCTGGAGGCTATGGTAATGGAATATGCATCTTTGCGTGGCTCCCTTGACGGTATGGATACTACAGTTATTACCGAAATCGCCGAATACTTTAAAAACGAGATGGGTTACGATATTCCGCCTATGACCCCCTTTGTAGGCAGAAACTTCAACGTAACAAGGGCAGGTATCCACGCTGACGGACTTCTTAAGGACGAGGAAATCTACAACATTTTCAATACCGATAAAATTCTTAACCGTCCTGCTTCTGTTTCCGTCGGCAAAACAAGCGGTCTTGCAGGAATTGCCTACTGGATAAACAATAACTACAGACTTAAGGGTGATAAGGTTCTCGATAAAAAAGACCCACTTGTTATTGCGCTTAAAGAGTGGGTTGACAAGGAATATGAGGACGGCAGACAAACCACCCTTTCCAACGGTGAGATTGAAAAGAAAATAGAGGAATTAGCAGGCAATAGATTTAAAGGAGAGTCAAAATGATAGAACATAAGACTATATCCCTTGCAGACCAAGTGTTTGAGCATTTGGAAAACGATATTTTAAGTGGTAAATACAGCCGTGGCGAGATACTTACCGAAAGCAAGCTAAGTGCTGAATTAGGTGTAAGCCGCACCCCTATCAGAGAAGCGCTCCGCAGACTCGAACAGGAGCATATAATTGAGGAATCGGGCAAGGGCTCGGTGGTATTGGGAATTACCCAAAAGGACCTTGAGGACATTTTCTTAATAAGAGAAAAGCTTGAGTGCTTGGCGGCATCCTTGGCGGCAAAGAACCGCACCGAGGAACAGCTGAATGAGCTCAAAGAAACATTGGAATTGCAGGAATTTTATCTGAATAAGCGTGACGCCGAGCGCATTAAGCATATGGACAATCAGTTCCACCGCACGCTTTATAAATTAAGCGGAAGTATGTCTTTTTACGATACATTAGTACCGCTCCACAAAAAGATACAGAAGTACCGCAAGGCATCCCTTGAAAGCAAGAGCCGTGCCGAGGCATCAGTTCAGGAGCACCGCCGAATTTTCGAGGCTATTGAGTCTGCAAACAGCGAGCTTGCATCACAGTATGCAAAAGAGCACGTTGAGAATGCATATAATCACATTATAGGAAAGGACTAATTAAAAATGGGTTACACAATTGCACAAAAAATCATTAAAGCTCATATGCTCAGCGGCGATATGACCGTCGGCAGCGAAGTAGCGCTGAAGATCGATCAGACCTTAACGCAGGATGCTACAGGCACTATGGCTTATCTTGAATTTGAGACTATGGGTCTTGACCGTGTTAAGACCGAAAAAAGCGTGGCTTACATAGACCATAACACCTTACAGTCAGGCTTTGAAAATGCCGACGACCACAGATATATACATTCTGTTGCTAAAAAACACGGTATTTACTTTTCCCGTCCCGGTAACGGTATCTGCCATCAGGTACATCTTGAACGCTTTGGCAAACCCGGTAAAACTCTTATCGGCTCTGACAGCCACACCCCCACAGGCGGCGGTATAGGCATGCTTGCTATGGGTGCAGGCGGTCTTGACGTTGCAGTTGCAATGGGCGGCGGTGCATATTATATAACCATGCCTAAGATGTACAAGGTAAATCTTACGGGCAAGCTCAACCCCTTTGTTACCGCTAAGGATATAAGCCTTGAAATACTGCGTATACTTTCGGTCAAAGGCGGTGTAGGCGCTATTATCGAGTGGGGCGGCGAGGGTATAAAGAACCTTTCTGTTCCCGAGCGTGCTACAATTACCAACATGGGCACAGAGCTTGGTGCTACCACATCTATATTCCCCTCAGACGAGATTACCAAGGCATTCCTTGAAGCCGAAGGCAGAGGCGAGGATTATGTAGAGCTAAAGAGCGACGAGGATGCAGTTTACGATAAGGTTATTGACATTAACCTTTCCGAATTAAAGCCTCTTATTGCATGTCCCCACAGCCCTGACAATATTGTTACCGTTGAGTCCTTAAAGGGCACAAAGGTTGATCAGGTATGTATCGGCTCTTGCACTAACTCCTCCCTTTTTGATATGCTAAAGGTTGCGGCTTTGCTTAAGGGCAAGGTTATAGACCCCTCTGTTAGCCTTTCTATCTCTCCCGGCTCTAAGCAGGTACTTAAAATGCTGGCAGATTGCGGCGCTTTAACCGATATTTTAGCCAGCGGTGCAAGACTTCTTGAGTGTGCTTGCGGTCCCTGTATAGGAATGGGCTTCTCCCCCAATTCGGCCGGTGTATCTCTTAGAACCTTTAACCGTAACTTTGAGGGTCGCAGTGGCACTGCTGACGGTCAGGTTTACTTAGTTTCTCCCGAAACGGCTGTTGCAGCAGCTCTCACCGGAGAAATCACCGACCCGAGACTCTTAGGCGAAATGCCCGAGATAAAGATGCCTGAAAAATTCCTTATAGACGATACCGCAGTTATCGCACCTGCCTTGCCTGAGGAAGCAGTAGACTTAGAGGTGCTGCGTGGTCCCAACATTAAGCCTTTCCCCACCGAAATTCCTCAAAAGGATACCTTATCTGCAGAACTCGTATTAAAGGTTGGCGACAATATTACTACCGACCACATTATGCCCGCAGGCGCTAAGATACTTCCCTACCGCTCAAATATTCCTCACCTTTCACAGTTCTGCTTCGGTGTTTGCGATACTACATTCCCCGAAAGAGCAAAGGCGCTGGGTCAGAGTATTATTGTAGGCGGAAGTAACTACGGTCAGGGCTCATCACGTGAGCATGCCGCACTTGTTCCTATGTATTTGGGTGTTCGAGCCGTTATTACCAAGAGCTTTGCACGTATCCACGTAGCAAACCTTATAAACGCAGGCATTATGCCTTTAACCTTTAAAAATCCCGAGGATTATGATAAAATCAATCAAGGTGATAAGCTGACACTTACAGATATTTTCAGCGGTATGGACAATGGCGAAATCACCTTAAAGGATGAGACTACAGGCGAAAGCTTCACCCTTAGCTGCTCCTTTACAGAGCGTCAGAAATCAATACTTAAAGCAGGCGGCTTATTATCTTATACAAAGGAAGGTAAGTAAAAATGGAAAATTACGTAAATCAGGCGGTTGAGCAATTCCGCACAATTTTGGAAGAACAGATTGCAAGACAGAGAAAAATGGAGCAGGATAAAAAATATACCGATTATAAAAAGCTGGATAAAATCATAATCGGTGTCTGCGGCGGCGACGGTATAGGACCGATAATCTCCGCTGAATCCGAAAGACTTCTCCAATTTATTTTAAAGAATGAAATTGCCGCAGGTAAGGTAGAGCTCCGCACTATTGAAGGTCTTACTATTGAGAACAGAATTGCCCACAACAAGGCTATCCCCGATGATGTTCTGGCAGAGATTAAGGCTTGTAACGTAATCCTTAAGGCACCTACCACTACTCTAAAGGGTGGTACACTTGAAAGCGCAAACGTTGCTATGCGCCGTGAGCTTGACCTTTATGCAAATGTTCGCCCCGTAGCTGTTCCCGAGGACGGTATTGACTGGACATTTTTCCGTGAAAACACCGAAGGTGAGTATGTTTTAGGCTCCCGTGGTGTTGAAATTCCCGATACTTTGGCTTTCGATTTCAAGGTAACCACCAACGAGGGTACAAGACGTATTGCCCGTGCCGCATTTGAGTACGCAAAGAACAACGGCAAAACCAATGTTGCTATCGTTACCAAGGCTAATATCATGAAAAAGACAGACGGTAAGTTCTCCGAGATATGCCATGAGGTTGCTAAGGATTACCCAGACATTGTTGCCGAGGACTGGTATATCGACATTATGACCGCTAACCTCGTTAACCCCAGAGTACGCTCTAAGTTCCAAGTAATCTTACTTCCCAACCTTTACGGCGATATCATTACCGACGAGGCAGCTCAATTACAGGGCGGTGTAGGAACGGCAGGAAGTGCAAACCTCGGAGACGTTTACTCTATGTTTGAGGCTATCCACGGCTCTGCTCCCCGTATGATGGAGGAAGGCAGAGGCATGTACGCTAACCCCACAAGTATGTTTAAGGCAAGCGAAATGCTCCTTCGCCATATCGGTTTTACAGAGTATGCCGACAAGCTTGATAAGGCACTTCACATCTGCACCGAGGTAGAGCCTAAGTACGTTATCACCGGCCGCAGCGACGGTGCAACCTGCTCACAGTTCGGTGACTACCTCATGGAAACCATCGAAAAGCTTTAATTATATGATAAAAGACATTCTCAAAGCTTGTTGAGAATGTCTTTTTTATTGGTGTCTTTAGACGTGGAAATAAACCCCCGGTTCTACCGGGGGATAATAAAAAGTGCGAAGCTACAATAGAAAGGGCGAGCTAGAAGCAAGCCCGAAAACGACTAAGAAAAAAGAAGAACCTCGTGTATAATAGTAGTGGTTTGGCAGCCGCATTACTAAAATACAGGAGGTTTTTCAAATGAAAGAAAATAATAATGAAATAAGAAGTAGTTCACATTCAAAATATAGGTGTCAGTACCATATAGTTTTTGCACCAAAGTATAGAAGAAAAGAAATATATGGACAAATAAAAAGAGACATAGGAGAAATACTGAGGA
>JAFUOL010000066.1 GCA_017481865.1 Clostridia bacterium
CCCCATTGGGAAAGACCGTCACACACAGAGGTGGTACCGTTGCAAAAAGCGGCAAAAAGGGGCTGAATAGTTCCCTGACGGACTATATAATCATTAAAAATATCATCTACTATGTAGCTGATATTCTCATAAATTTCCCTATCCCTTACAAAGGCTTGGTCAAACTGAGTAGAGTTGGTTATATCGAAATTGTACCCTCTTGAGGGGTAATATTCGGTATAAACTCGGTTTAAAGCATAAGAAATTATCGCATAAATATTAGCCCTTAAAGCGCTTTCGGGCCATGTGGGGTAGATTTCGCTAGATGCTACATTTTTCACATAATCTATAAAAGAAACAGTTACATTTTCCGCCTGCGAGCCCGGCGGACCTAAATGTACCGTTATAAATTCGGGTATTATCGGATACCTTACTTCAGGCATATGCTATCCTCCTAAAGCGTAAATTGCTGAGCCTCGTCAAAAATCTGAGGGCCCTTGTTTTCCCCTGCGGTTTCCCTTAGCATCATATTGGAGCTTTGCAGCGAATCTACACCGCTGAACACAGGAATATTAAGATGTATATTATCTATATAGCCGTCTGCCTGAATAAGCATATTATAAGAGGCATAAGGCTTATCCGATGCGCCGGACGTCAAGGACAAATCACGGTTGGGAGCCGGCAATATAAAGGCTTCGGTTCTGCCGCTTTGGTCGGTAAAGGCGGTGTCTAAAACGGTCATATCATCATAATTCCCCGTAAAGACCGTAACTCTTGCACCGGGTACGGGGTAAAGAGTGCGCAGTGTTGTTACTATTGCGGTAAGTCTGCCTGTGGAGTCGGTGGGTGTCTGCGGATTTACCGTCGGTGTATCGGGTACTGTAGTTTCGGTCACCGTTTCTGTAGAAGCCATGTTTTCTGTTGTCATCTCTACGGGAGCTGTGTTTTCCGTTACGGTCGGCATAGGCGCCATAACAGGCATCGCTTTAGATGAGCGGTACATTTTCAGCATTTCATTTTTATATTTTTCAATAAGACTTTTGTCCATTGTTATCACCTCTTAATCAGTATATGTAAGAGGAAAATTTCTGTCACTCCAAACAAAAAGCGAACCGTTGAAACGGTTCGCTGCGTGTCTTTAAACTTTTTAATTTAGTGTTGTGCCATCAGATTGGGTGTCATTACTCTGAGAATTGCTTTCGGAGGATGTGTCCTTATCCTCGGAGGAATCGGTGGAGGAGGTCTGTTCCTCAGATGTTGCATCAGAGGCTGTGTCGGAGGGTGTTTCATCCGACGAAGCTTCACTTGATGATGTATCCGATGGTACTACAGGCGGTATCAACGCATTGGTGACCGCCACTTTATTATAGCTGTTATTCGCCGTAGTCAGCTTGATTTTTTGGGTAGTGCTGTCAGCAGTATAGCCATTTGGCAATACTTCGGTCAGCTCATATTCGCCGTAAGTAAGGTTTTCCTTTACTATAACACCATTAGTATCGGTTTTACCAAGGCTTACAACCTTACCGCTCTCGGTGCTTTTTAAGCTGAATTCCGCTCCCGAAACGGGGTTGCCGTTATTATCCTTAAGGCTTATCTCCAAAGCCGCCTGCATCCTGATATTCGACGGAGTGGTAATAACCTTAATGGGCCACTGCGGGTCCGGACCGAAATACATGCGCTCAACAGCGCAGAATTCGGGACCGTTATCGTTGCCAACATGATACACCCAGTTATAGCCGTTTCGGTAGCCTGCATAAATTGCTACGTGACTGCAATAGTCGGAACGGTTTTTAGCGTCACAGAACGCCATAATAGAGCCAATTGGTATCTCTTTTTCGGGCTTGAAATTTATATAACCCGACGAGGTTCTGCTTGCAGTAAAGGAAATTGTTGTGGAATAGCCTTTATTAACCCAGTCCTTAGCGGCGATGTACCAATCATTAGCGCTGTAGGACTTATTAGGTCTTGTGAGGCTTGAAGTATCGATACCTGCAACATTGGGCAGATAATTAAAGTAAACGTATGTAACATAGGAGGCGCAAACAAGCCCCCTCTTTTCAAAAAGCTTGATATCAGGCTTGCCGCCCGAGGTCTCATATCCTGTAGACCCGCCTGCATAACCGATATTTGAAAGGTAGCCAAGACCACGTTTTTGACTTGCTAAAATATACTTCCACATGTTACCGTCGGCTATGTGCTTTTTAAGGTTGTAGCCGGTGTAAACCAAAGCGTCGAGAAAAACATTGTTGTTAATATCGGTATTGCTGTTGTACTTATATTCACCGCTTGACTGACTTTTAGATACGGTATTTGTTACAGTCGGCTTACTTGATACCGTAGTCGGCTTTTTAGAGGATGTAACCGTTTTCTCCTCTGATACGGTTTGTTCTGTGACGGTGCTTTCTTCCGAGGATACCTCGCTTACCTGAGATACGGTATCTATTTCCGTAGCAACCGCTTGAGAGCTGACAGGCGGTTGACTTTCTGTCTCGATATCGTTATGATTGCCTGCAATTACACCAATAGCAGATACTATTCCTACCGCCAGCACAAGTCCGACCGTAATAACAATTCTTTTATGCTTTAAGGCTTTGCTGACAAGAACCTTAAATTTTTCTGAAAATTCCTGCATTTTAAATATAAACCCCTTAATTTAATATCAACCACAAAACTTTGTATATTTTAGTACCTCTAACTCTAAAAGTCAAGTAATATTTCATTTTCACACCTTGTCTTTAAATTTCATAATATGTAATGAAATTTAAATCCCGACTGATTATTTTCCCTAAAGTCAGGCAAGAATATTATCAGAAACGGAGTGTGAAACAATTATGAATATAAAACGGGGCGAAATTTACTATGCCGATTTAAGTCCTGTAATAGGCTCGGAGCAGGGCGGAATACGACCGGTTTTAATAATTCAAAACGATGTCGGCAACCGTTACAGCCCGACTGTAATAGCCGCCGCCATTACAAGTCAGAGAGACAAAACCAAGCTGCCTACCCATATAAGCGTTGAAGCCAGCGACTGCGGTCTTGCAAAGGACTCAATAGTTCTCTTAGAACAGGTACGCACCATTGACAAACAGCGCCTAAAAGAAAAAATGGGCAGTCTGGATATGGTGTCCATGGGAATGGTGGACAAGGCGCTTAGCGTAAGCTTTGGATTAAATTAGAATAAACAATAGCTTACATAGGCTATTCACGAAAAAGGCGGTTCGTTTTTGAACCGTCTTTTTTAATACATAATGGATAATAGATACATATATAAAAATCAAGTGAAATTTGTCGAAACAAAAAATATTTTTTAAGTTTAATCATATGCACCTAAGGTAATAATTTAAATGTAATTACGGAGGTGCGGTATGTACAACAATAAGGTATCTATCTGCGGAGTGGACACGTCCAAGCTGCCGATTTTAAAGGAAAGTCAAAAGGAAGCCTTATTAAAAGAGGTCAAAAACGGAAATAATCGGGCAAGAGATGAGCTTATAAACGGCAATCTGCGTCTGGTTTTAAGCGTTATTCAGCGCTTTGCAGGCAGAGGGGAAAATCCCGACGACCTTTTTCAGGTGGGCTGTATAGGACTTATAAAATCCATTGACAATTTTGATATAACCCAGAATGTCCGCTTTTCCACCTATGCCGTACCAATGATTATAGGCGAGATACGGCGGTATTTAAGGGACAACAACGCCATTCGTGTCAGCCGTTCCATAAAGGACACCGCCTACAAAGCCATGCAGGTAAAAGAGCGGCTTATGAGCGAGAAGCAGACAGAGCCTACGGTTGCAGAAATCGCAAAGGAGCTCGACCTTCCTACCGCAGAGGTGGTAACAGCACTGGAAAGTATAGTCTCCCCCGTGTCCCTTTACGACCCCGTTTATTCCGACGGTGGCGATACCATATATGTCCTCGACCAGGTAGGAGATAATAATGATGACAACAACTGGCTTGACGAAATCGCCCTAAAGGAGGCTATAAAGGATTTAAGCGACCGTGAAAAGCACATACTGACCCTCCGCTTTATGCAGGGCAAGACCCAAATGGAGGTTTCCCGAGAAATAGGTATAAGTCAGGCACAGGTCTCCCGACTTGAAAAGGGAGCTTTGGATAAAATAAAGTCATAAAAAACGGACTGTTTCATTATTTAAAGGGCTGTCTCACTTTTTAGTTAGCGAGACAGCCCTTTTTTAATTTAAATTTCCCTACAAAGGGTTTTAGTACACACATTATCAGCGCTGTGAACACTAAATTATTTAACGTTCGTCCCACATCAGGTGCGCTGTGCCAATGTGAGTACTAAATACAAGTTATATTAACTCGATAATAGCCATCTCGGCAGCGTCGCCACGACGGGGGCCGGTCTTGGTGATACGGCAGTAACCGCCGTTAACTTCTGCATACTTAGGAGCAATTTCGTTGTAAAGCTTTGCTACAACATCCTCCTTAGTAATGAAAGCCAAAGCCTGACGCTTGCTTGCGAGGGTATTTGTCTTTGCGAGTGTAATATACTTTTCCGCCATAGCTCTTACCTCTTTAGCACGGGTAACGGTGGTCTCGATCTTGCCGTTTTCAAGCAAGAAGGTTACCATTGCTCTGAGCATTGCGGTTCTATGGTCGCTGGTTCTACCGAGTTTACGGGTACCTGGCATTTCTATTCACTCCTTAAACAGTGTGAGATTTTGCTTTATTGGTCGTCCTTTTTGAGAGTAAAGCCAAAGGAATTGAGCTTGGCAATAACCTCTTCCAAAGATTTACGTCCTAAGTTTCTAACCTTCATCATGTCCTCCTCGGACTTGTTGATAAGGTCTTCAACCGTATTTATACCTGCACGCTTTAAGCAATTAAAGCTACGTACAGACAGATCAAGCTCATCGATAGTTAAATCGAGAACCTTTGAAACCTCGTTGTCGGTCTTTTCAGCCATGATGCTCTCGGTTTCGCTGACACCCTCTGCCAAATCGAGGAAAAGCTCTAAGTGCTCTATCAATACCTTTGCAGACATTGAAACAGCCTCGTTAGCCTTAAGGGAGCCGTCGGTCCAAACTTCGAGAGTAAGCTTGCCCTTATCGGTAACGTTACCAACACGGGTGTTATCAACTGTGAAGTTAGCCTTAAGCACAGGTGTATAAATCGAGTCAACGGGAATCACGCCAATTACATTTTGCTGAGGCTTATTCTGGTCAGCCGGTACGTAACCTCTGCCCTTATCGAGAGTCATCTCCATGTTAAGAGTTGCACCCTCATCAAGAGTTGCGATATGCATATCGGGATTAAGAATTTCAACCTCTGAATCGGCCTTTATCGAAGCGGCGGTAACCACGCAGGGACCCTCAGCCTCAATATAAATTTTCTTTGCCGTATCGGCATGAAGCTTTGCAATCAAACCCTTGATATTAAGGATGATTTCTGTAACATCCTCCTTAACGCCGGGAACGGTAGAAAACTCATGCACAACACCGTCAATACGAACTGATGTTACAGCCACACCGGGGAGTATGGAAAGGAGAACTCTCCTCATACTATTGCCGAGAGTTGTAGCATAGCCACGCTCCAACGGCTCCATAACGAACTTGCCGTATGTGCCGTCAGCAGTCATCTCAACGGTTTCAATTCTGGGCTTTTCAATTTCTATCATTTAAAAGCTCCGTTTCTCCGTACAGTAATTTTTAGAATATGCCTTGTACGGCAGGCAAAAGGTAATAAAGATTATTACTTAGAGTAGAACTCGACGATGAGCTGTTCCTCAACAGGAGCATCGATCTGATCTCTGTTAGGCAGATTGATGATTTTAGCCGAGAAAGCTTCACGGTCAACATCTATCCACTGGGGAACAGGTCTTGCACTGTTGGCTTCTGCTACAGCCTTTATCTTTTCGCTGCCACGGCTCTTATCGCAAACCGATACAACATCGCCTGCTTTCAGCAGATAGGAAGCTATATCTACACGCTTGCCGTTAACCTCAAAATGACCATGACCTACGAGCTGTCTTGCTTCTGCACGAGAGGAAGCAAAGCCTACTCTGTAAACAACATTGTCAAGACGGCTTTCAAGAATTCTTAACAGGTTATCACCGGTGATTCCCTGCTTTCTCTCAGCAATCTCGAAATAATGATGGAACTGATTTTCCTGTACACCGTAAAAACGTCTTGCGGTCTGCTTAGCACGAAGCTGCAAGCCGTATTCGGATGACTTCTTTCTGCCCTGTCCGTGTTGGCCGGGAGCATAAGCTCTGATACCAACTGAGCATTTTTCAGAATAGCAGCGCTCGCCCTTAAGGAAAAGCTTCTGACCCTCACGGCGGCAAAGTCTGCAAACTGCACCGGTATATCTTGCCATCTATTGCACCTCCAAAATTTTAACTGCAATTTATTTGCAAATAATGATTTTCACCGATTATACACGTCTTCTCTTAGGAGGACGGCAACCGTTATGCGGAATCGGGGTAACGTCTTTAATCATGCTAACCTCGAGACCGGCTGTCTGCAATGCACGGATTGCAGCTTCACGTCCAGCACCGGGACCCTTAACATATACTTCAACAGTCTTAAGACCATGCTCCATAGCAGCCTTTGCTGCAGTCTCTGCTGCATTCTGAGCTGCGAAAGGAGTAGATTTTCTTGAGCCTCTGAATCCTAACTCACCGGCGCTTGCCCATGAAAGAGCATTACCCTGAGTGTCGGTGATAGTTACGATAGTATTGTTGAAGGTAGACTGGATATGGGCAGCACCACGTTCAATGTTTTTCTTTTCACGACGGCGTCTTGTAGCAGTCGTTTTCTTTGTAGTAGCCATATTATCTTCCTCCTACTTATTTCTTCTTGTTAGCTATAGTCTTCTTCGGACCCTTGCGTGTACGTGCATTGGTCTTGGAACGCTGACCTCTTACAGGCAGGTTCTTACGGTGACGAAGTCCTCTATAGCTTCCGATTTCGATAAGTCTCTTGATATCAAATGCGATTGTACGGCGACGGTCACCCTCAACCTGAAGGTTATGGTCGATGTACTCACGAAGCTTTGAAATATCATCTTCGGTTAAGTCCTTAACTCTGGTATCGGGGTTTATACCGGTATCAGCAAGGATTTTTTTAGATGTAGTAAGACCGATTCCGAAAATATAGGTGAGTCCGATTTCAACTCGCTTCTCGTTCGGAAGGTCAACACCAGCTATACGTGCCATTTATCAAAGCACCTCCATTTTTTTGACTCGCGCAATTAACCCTGACGCTGTTTATGCTTGGGGTTCTCACAGATAACCATGATTTTACCCTTGCGCTTGATAATTTTGCATTTTTCGCAAATCTTTTTAACAGAAGGTCTGACTTTCATTAGGATTTTACCTCCTTAAATTTTTGACTGTTACTTGGAACGCCAAGTAATACGTCCCTTAGTTAGGTCATACGGGGACATTTCAACAGTTACCTTATCTCCGGGGAGAATACGTATAAAGTTCATACGTAATTTTCCGGAAATGTGGGCAAGTATCTGATGTCCGCCCTGAATTTCAACCTTAAACATTGCGTTAGGCATAGCCTCAACAACGACGCCTTCAAGCTCTATCATGTCCTCTTTAGACATTACGGTTCCTCCTTTAATGAGCGGTCCTTAAAAACCGCTATTGCTTTTCTAAGTGATTTATTGGTCTTAAAGCTGTCAACACCGAGAACTGTGTTTGTAAACCTAAGATGCTTTGCATTTTTGCGTTTAGGACGTTCCAAGGGCCTTTCCTTGCCGTCACACACATAAATGTAACCGTCATCCTCTTTTACAACAACCATAAAGTAGTTCTTATCTCTGCCCGCTTTGGAGCTTACTATCTGCCCTATCATAACTTCACCTTATAAAAGTGTCATTATCTTAGGACCGTCGCTGGTTATAACCACCGTATGCTCAAAGTGAGCAGACAACGAACCGTCTTTGGTTTTAACAGTCCATCCGTCCGGCATAACCTTAACGTCGGGCAAGCCTGCGTTTACCATAGGTTCTATGGCGAGTGTCATACCGGGAAGCAGTCGGATTCCCCTACCGGCTGTTCCGAAATTCGGAACCTCCGGAGCTTCGTGCAAGTGGGTGCCTACTCCGTGACCGACAAACTGCCGGACTACCGAATAGCCCCTTGCCTCAACATACCGCTGCACAGCGTTTCCGATATCACCGATTCTGCCGCCCGATACCGCCGCAGCAATGCCCTCATAAAGGCTCTCTTTAGTGGTATCCATCAGCCGCTTCGCCTCGTCGGAAATATCTCCGCAAGCGAAAGTGGCGGCATTGTCGCCGTGATATCCCTCAAACTTAGCGCCCAAGTCGATACTTACTATATCGCCGGCTTTAAGCTTTCGCTGTTTTGACGGGATGCCGTGAATAACTTCGTTGTTAATAGATATACAGGCGGTTGCGGGGTAGCCCTCGTAATTTAAAAAGTTAGGCTCTCCGCCCTGACTGCGAATATAATCCTCAGCCAGCTTATTTATTTCAGCCGTGGTAACCCCCGGCTCTACCGCCATGCCTGCTGTTTGTAATGCGCCGGCCGATATTCTGCAAGCTTCTCGCATAATTTTAAGCTCACGGCCGGTTTTAAGCACTATCATATATTACCCCTCGAGAGCTGCCAGTACGAGGCGAGTAGTATCCTCAACCTTATCCTGACCCTCAACGGTAAGAAGCTTTCCGCAGTTACGGTAGTAATCCTTAAGCGGTTCGGTCTGCTCGTGGTAAACATTGAGCCTGTTTTTAACAGTCTCGGGTTCATCATCCTTACGGATAACAAGCGCACCGTCACAGAAGTTACACTTACCGTCAACCTGAGGCTTCTTATACTCTGTATGGTAGCTGGCACCGCATTTCTCGCAGACACGTCTGCCCGACATGCGTTTTACTATTTCCTCGTCTGCAACCTCGATAGAGAGTGCAGCATCGATTTCAAAGCCCAGCTCATCGAGAGCTTCTGCCTGAGGTATTGTGCGGGGAAAACCGTCAAGAATGTAGCCGTTCTGGCAATCATTCTCAGCTAAGCGCTCCTTAATAATGCCGATTACAACATCATCGGGAACCAGATTGCCCGCATCAATATATGATTTTGCTTTAATTCCCATTTCTGTACCGTTTTTAAGTGCAGCACGGATAATGTTGCCGGTAGAAATGGTGGGAATATTGTACTTCTCAGAGATTACCTCTGCCTGAGTGCCTTTACCGGCACCAGGGGCTCCTAAAAGAATGAGCTTCATATAAATACTCCTTAAATCTTAATCAAGGAATCCCTTATAATGACGCATCATCATCTGGGACTCAAGATTACGTACGGTATCAAGAGCAACACCAACCATAATAAGTACCGAAGTACCGCCGAGAGAAATATTTATCGAACCGACGTTTCCGATAACAATAGGGAGTATTGCAATAACACTCAGGAAAATAGCTCCCATGAGGGTTATTCTTGACAGTATTTTTGAAATAAAATCAGATGTGGGCTTGCCCGGACGTATACCGGGGATAGCACCGCCGTTTTTACGCAGGTTGTTAGCCATTTCAACAGGATTGAACTGGATGGTTGCATAGAAGTATGCAAATCCGATAATCAGTACGAAATAAACTACTGCGTAGAAAATACCCTGAACACTGAAAAGCGAAAGGAATTTATAAATTGAGGTATCGGTATTCTTCATGAAACCGAGTATCATTGTGGGGAGCATAAGAATAGAGGAAGCAAAGATGATGGGCATAACACCTGACATATTTACCTTGATCGGGATATGTGTGTTCTGTCCGCCGTACATCTTGTTACCTACAACACGCTTAGCATACTGTACAGGAATTCTGCGCTCGGCACCTGTCATCCAAACGATAAAAGTAATTATCAGTAAGAATGCTAGTATAATGCCGATAACTGCAACATACTGCTTCATCTCAAAGAAGTATGCCCACAACAAACGGAATGCCTGAGGACCACGTGAAAGGATACCTGCGAAAAGTAACATTGAAATACCGTTCCCGATACCCTTAGCGTCAATCTGTTCACCCAGCCACATTACAAGGGCAGAGCCTGCTGTGAATGCAAGCACAATAACAAAGCCTGCAAATATTGTCCAGCCGGTGCCTGTAACGCTCAGGTAAGAGCTTACGTCGCCGCCGCCGTTTTTCAAATAGATAAAATAGGCGATACCCTGAATAAGGGCAAGTATAACAGTTACGTAACGTGTAATCTGTGCTAACTTTTTCTGACCCTCCTCGCCCTCTTTCTGGAGTCTTTCCAAATAAGGAATGGCCACGCAGAGAAGCTGAACGATAATTGAGGAGTTAATGTAGGGGGTAACCGACATGGCGAAAATTGCGCCGTATTCGAGACCGCCGCCGGTCAGAATTGACAAGTAGCTGAAAAATTCGTTTGTTGCTCCCGATGAGTTAGCAGCCTGTAAGGCTGAAACGTTGATATAGGGAACGGGAATAACCGAACCCACACGGAAAATAAGAATAATGAATATAGTGAAAAGTATCTTATTGCGGATTTCTTTCACTTTCCAGGCATTTCTTAATGTTTCTAACATTAGATCACCTCAGCCTTTCCGCCGACAGCATTGATCTTTTCGGCAGCAGAAGCAGAGTAAGCGTTGAGCTTAACCTCAAGCTTCTTTGTGAGCTTGCCGTTGCCTAAAACCTTAACGGGAAGGTTTGCCTTCTTAATTATTCCTTTATCTGCCAATGCAGTAGCGTCTACAACAGTACCGTCCTCGAACACTTCCAAAGCGGAAACATTGATAGCTACCCATTCCTCGGCAAAAATATTGTTGAAGCCACGCTTAGGAACACGTCTTTGAAGAGGCATCTGGCCGCCTTCAAATCCGGGTCTCATACCGTGACCGGCACGGGCTTTCTGTCCCTTATGTCCCTTACCGGCTGTTTTGCCGTTGCCGGAACCGTGACCTCTGCCTATGCGCTTAGCCTCCTTTGTGGAGCCTAAAGCCGGAGCTAATTCATGCATTTTCATTGTTCGCACCTCCTTGCTTGATTCACGGCTTAAAGCCGCCTTGTCACTCTTTTGTGACTATGAGTTTTAAGGCGATTAGGCCTTTACTTCTTCAACCTCAACGAGGTGGCTTACCTTGTTGATTTTGCCTCTGGTCTGTGCATTATCGGGCTGAATTTTCTCATCGCCGATTTTGAAAAGACCCAGAGCCTGAGCAGTTGCTATCTGGTCCTTTTTAGAACCGATTGTGCTTTTAACAAGCTTTACCTTAAGGCAGGCAGCCTTTTTTGTTGCCATAACGCTGCTCCTCCTTAACCTACGATTTCCTTGACAGACTTGCCACGAACAGCAGCAACCTCTTCTGCGCTGCGGAGCGCTGCAAGGCCTGCTACAGTAGCACGTACTACGTTGCAAGGATTGTTAGAACGCAAAGCCTTTGTACGGATGTCGGAAATACCGACAGTCTCAACAACGGCACGAACTGCACCGCCGGCAATAACACCGGTACCGGGAGCTGCGGGCTTTAAGAGAACCTTACCTGCACCGAACTCGCCGATGATTTCATGAGGAATAGTGGTGCCCTTGAGAGAAACCTTAATAAGGTTCTTCTTAGCATCCTCTATGCCCTTACGGATAGCGTCCGGAACTTCGCCGGCCTTACCCATACCGTAGCCTACGATACCGTTGCCGTCACCAACTACTACTAAAGCGGAGAACTTCATAATGCGTCCGCCCTTAACAGTCTTGGAAACACGGTTGATAGCTACTACTTTTTCTTTTAAATCTAATGTTGATGCGTCAATATTTGTAGCCAAAAGTATTCCTCCTTATTAGAACTTAAGGCCGCCCTCACGGGCACCTTCGGCAAGCTCCTTGACACGGCCGTGATAAATGTATCCGCCGCGGTCAAAAACAACCTCGGTGATGCCCTTTTCAGCGGCACGCTTAGCAATTAACTGTCCAACCTTGCGAGCACCCTCACAGTTGCCACCGTTTGCATCGAAATCCTTTTCGTTGGAAGCGGCTGCAGCGAGTGTAACGCCGTTTACATCGTCGATAAGCTGGGCGTAAATGTTGCTGTTGGAGCGGAATACATCAAGGCGGGGTCTTTCGGCAGTACCGCTGATCTTAGAACGAACACGGAGATGACGCTTAAGTCTTGCCTGATTGCTGTTAGGTCTTGTAACCATCGTTTGTACACTCCTTTACTATTTCTTAGCACCCTTGGCTGCCTTACCCTCTTTACGGCGGATATGCTCGTCAGCGTACTTGATACCTTTGCCCTTATAAGGCTCGGGGGGACGCTTCTCACGAACTTCTGCCGCAAACTGGCCAACCATCTGCTTATCGGCACCGCTGATAACGATTTTGTTAGGAGCCGGTACCTCGATTGTAATGCCGGGGATTTCCTCAACGATTACCTGATGAGAAAAACCGAGGTTCATTACAAGATTTTTACCCTGCTTCTGGGCACGGTAACCTACACCGTTTACCTCAAGCTCCTTAGTGTAGCCATTGGTAACACCCTCAACCATGTTAGCGATAAGGGTACGTGTAAGACCGTGAAGTGAACGATGTTCCTTAGCGTCAGAGGGGCGGGTAACTACGATTTCATTTCCTTCAACAGCTATATTCATAGCCGAGTTAAATGTATTCTTAAGCTCACCCTTGGGACCCTTAACGGTAACCTCGGAGCCGTTCAGTTTAACATCTACACCTGCAGGAATAGTGATAGGCTTCTTTCCTATTCTTGACATTCCACTCTACCTCCTTACCAAACGAAAGCGAGGACTTCGCCGCCTACATTGGCTTTGCGTGCCTGCTTGTCTGTCATAATACCCTTAGAGGTGGAAAGGATTGCAATACCAAGGCCCTTCATAACCTTAGGCATATCCTCTACGTTGGTGTAAATACGCAAGCCGGGCTTCGAAACTCTGCGAATGCCGCTGATAACCTGCGATTTGTTCTGGCCGTACTTCAATGTGATATGAATTACGCCCTGCTTTCCGTCTTCTTCTACGGAGAAGCTCTGTATATATCCTTCGTCAAGTAAAATCTGGGCGATAGCCTTCTTTACTTTGGACGCAGGAACATCTACCGAATCATGCTTTGCTGAGGATGCGTTACGAATTCTCGTAAGCATATCAGCTATAGTATCGGTGATTTGCATGCCGTAAACCTCCTTAGTGTAACACTCTGTGCCTTACCAGCTAGCCTTCTTAACTCCGGGGATCTCGCCCTTGTAAGCGAGCTCTCTGAAGCAGATACGGCAGATGCCGTACTTGCGAAGATAAGCGTGCGGACGGCCGCAGATTTTACATCTGTTATACTCTCTTGTTGAAAACTTTGCAGGTCTTGCCTGTTTGATTTTCATAGCAGTTTTAGCCATAATACCTCTCCTTACTTCGCAAACGGAGCGCCCAGAAGAGTTAATAACTCACGAGCCTCTTCGTCAGTATTGGCAGTGGTAACGAAAATAATATCCATACCGCGTACCTTATCGATCTTTTCGTACTCGATTTCAGGGAATATCAACTGCTCCTTAACACCCATAGCATAGTTGCCACGGCCGTCAAAAGCGTTGGGGTTGATACCTCTGAAGTCTCTTACTCTCGGAAGAGCTGCATTGAAAAGTCTTTCAACAAATTCATACATTCTCTCGCCTCTGAGAGTAACCTTTGCACCGATGGGCATTCCTTCACGAAGCTTAAAGTTAGCAACGGATTTCTTTGCACGGCAGGGAACTGCCTTTTGACCGGTGATTTTTCCGAGGTCTGTGATGATAGCATCGATAACCTTGGAATTTTCCTTAGCTTCACCTGCACCTACATTTATAACGACCTTTTCGAGCTTCGGAATCTGCATGACGCTCTTGTAGCCGAATTTTGTCATCAATGCAGGAGCAATTGAAGCTTTATATTCATTAGCTAATGTTGACATCGTCTATTCCTCCACTCTTAGAAAGTCTCGCCGCACTTTTTACACTGGCGGTCTTTTTTGCCATCCTCGTAGACCTTAGTGCCTACTCTGGTGGGCTTATTGCATTTCGGGCAAACTACCTGAACCTTTGAAGCGTAAACTGCGCCCTCGGTCTCGATTATGCCGGAGGGGTCGCCTGCCTTGCGGGGCTTTACATGCTTCTTAACTATATTGATGCCCTCAACGATTACCTTACCCTCTTCGGGGCTGACAGCAAGAACCTTACCGGTCTTCTTGCGGTCCTTCTTGTCTCCTGTAAGGAGTACTACGGTATCACCGGTTTTAATGTGAAGATTATTCATTTTAACTTACCTCCCATTAAAGTACTTCCGGAGCAAGAGACAGGATCTTGGTGTAATCCTTCTCACGAAGCTCACGGGCTACCGGTCCAAAAATACGGGTACCACGGGGGTTCTTGTCATCACGGATGATAACAGCCGCATTTTCGTCAAATCTGATGTATGTGCCGTCATTACGACGAAGACCCTTAGCAGAACGAACTACAACGGCCTTAACAACATCGCCCTTCTTTACTGTACCGCCGGGAGCGGCCTTTTTAACAGAAGCCACGATTACGTCGCCAATGTTGGCATACCTCCTTCTGGAGCCTCCAAGAACTCGGATGCACATGATTTCCTTAGCACCCGTATTGTCGGCAACCTTGAGGTAACTCTGTTGTTGTATCACAGTGTTTTCCTCCTTGTTAAGACTACTTAGCCTTTTCGATTATTTCAACCACACGCCATCTTTTATCCTTGGAGAGCGGTCTGGTCTCCATAATAAGAACTCTGTCGCCAACGCCACAGGTGTTGTTCTCATCATGAGCCTTAAGTCTGATAGTATTCTTAATAATCTTCTTATAGAGCGGATGCTTTACGTTATCCTGAATAGCAACTACAACGGTTTTATCCATCTTGTCACTTGCAACGATGCCCACTCTTGTTTTACGAAGGTTTCTTTCGCTCATCTGGCTTTACCTCCCTTTCAAGCGTTAGCGCTGTCTTTGATTTCGTTCTCGCGGATAATGGTCTTTATGCGAGCGATATCCTTCTTGACAGCAACGATACGCATGGGGTTTTCGAGCTGGTTAATGGCGAGTTGGAAACGCAGATGGAACAACTCATCTTTAAGGTCTGCCAACTGCTTGTTGAGCTCGGATAAATCTAATTCTCTGATTTCCTTTGCATTCATTACTGCTCACCACCCATTTCCTGCTTAGTAACAAACTTGCACTTGATAGGCAATTTGTTTGCAGCGAGACGCATAGCTTCACGAGCCAGTTCCTCGCTAACTCCGCCGATCTCAAACATTACTCTGCCGGGCTTAACAACGGATACCCAGTATTCGGGTGAACCCTTACCTGAACCCATTCGGGTCTCAGC
>JAFUOL010000067.1 GCA_017481865.1 Clostridia bacterium
GCCGGTACATATTCTTCTATGCTAAACATTTCGAGTTGGTCTCTGTGTATTCTCTCTTTTACTATCATTTTTATCACCAACTTTATTATACCATAAAAGTCAGAAAAAGCCCAGTGAAAACTGGACTTTTTCGACAGTCTGTGGGAGCCTGAATTTTCAGGCTCCCGTTTTTGTGATGTTTATTGGTTCTGTTTATTATTCTGTAGTTGATGATGAGCTTTCTGTTACGGAGGAGTTGTTAGCGTACGAATTGTTCTCACTTGAAGCCGAGCTGTCGGCGGAGAAGGTATCACTGTTCTCTGTACCGTTATCACTCTCATTAGGTGTTGTATTTTCGCCCGAGGTTGCGGTATTATCGGATGATGTACCGCTTACGGTGCTTGAGCTATCATCTGTAACGGTCACATTCTCATCAGAGCTTGACGGGTTTTCCGAGCTTGAACTGTCGTTACTATCCGACTGCTCCGCAGTGGAAGCATCACTGCTTTTGGACGGGCTTGCGGAGTTATAATTATCTGCCGAAGCATAAAATGCTGTGAGTGTGGCAGGAATATTAAAGGTTTCATTATTATCAATTTTATCGTAAAAGGATGATGTTCCCCAATTAGCGGTAAATTTTACAGTAGCATCTGAATTTAACTTTAAGGTAAATGTAATGGTTGGGTCGTCATGTTCGGTATTATCTATCAGGTATTTACCTATCTGCTGGGTGTGATAAACAGTATCTCCGTTTACCGTAATAATACAAAATCCGGTAGAAGCGGAACCTGTTTTATTGATTGTTACTTTGTGGCTTCCCGAATTTAAAACTAAATCTTTTCCAAGCTCAATATTATCGTTATCGATTATAATTTCTAAGGAATAATTTGCGGCTTGGATTGTGTTTGTTGCCGAGGTTACGGAGGCGGAAAAGTATGCGTATGCGGTAATTACGGTCATGGAAATGCAAACGGCGATAAGCGCCACTGAAAGGGCTATTCGGCTGAAAAGCACCTTTTCCTGAATTTTTCCGCTTTTTGGGATATTAAAATATTCTTTTAATTTTATCACCGCAGATATGCTCCTTTCCATGTTGTGGGGTAACGGTTTGTTTGACGGTCATTTAAATTTTTGACGTATATTTAAATTCTTAAATGTAAAAGGTCTATATAAACCTGAAAGCGTATTCTTTTCCAGTGCTCTTGATTTATTCCCGTAGTTCTTTTAATTTCGGTATTTACGTAATTAAGGTTATAACGGAAAACCGAAATGCTGAGAATAATTCGTATAACAACCAAGGCTAAAAGAACAGTTAGGAAAAAACATATAAAAAACAGTTCGCTGTAGCGGTAGGAAATACCATCAATTATTATGGTGCTATCAGTCATCAGGGGTGGTTTCCTCGGTTTCGGTACGGTTTCCAAGCTGTGCCTTAAGGGATTGCAGCTCCTCCATAAGACGCTTTGATTCGGCACGTTCTGCTTCAATTGCCCTGCGTTCGTCCTCAAGATCGCTTAGCTGTTCCTGCTTGTAACGGCGGAAAAGCCTTATTGAATTAAGCCCCTGAATAATGATAAGTATCAAAAAGGGGATAAGTATGCAAATTATATATCCTTGGGTGGTTTTTAAAAACTCAAAGAATTTACCTACTTTGGGAAGCTTGCCTTGATATTTACCTATTATGTAATCGTAGGTAACAATCTTTTCGTCATTGGTGTCGGTAGTGGTGCCGTAGGTTATAAAACCTGGGTTACCGTCAGCATCGGCGGTTTTTTCTCTTATCATATGGGTTACGGTTTCGCCGTAGTTTTCGGTATTGGTGGAGGTGTAGGCTATAACATCGCCTACCTCCAAGGTTTGAGGCTCAACCTCCTTTACGAGCACAACGTCACCTGCGTCAAAGTGGGTCTTGCTCATGGAGTCCGAAAGCACTGTAAATGCTTTATAGCCGAAAATACTACGGTCTCTACGGTCAAAGGTGGATACGGATACTACCGTAAAAATCATCATACATACAGCAAAAATTACAACCAGCCATACTAAAACCGATTTTACTATATTTAATGCCTTTTTCATAATATCCACTGCCTTTCTGATTTTTTGTGTTTTTTAGTAATGTTCCGAATTTTTTTGTAAGATTTCCTGTTTTTTGCGTTATCGCCGTGGTTTAAATATGTAAGCCTTTCGCAGGTTGGGCAGACCATTCTGCCTTCGGGAACAGGGGAGCCACAGCAAACGCAAACGTCCGAGAATGAGAAATCGTTACTGCCATTCATTCGGAGCTCTCCATATTAGAAATTTTAAAAAAGTTTATCGGGGTTGTTTTTGGTTTGTACCGCATCAGCACAGAGGTCAAAGGTGAGGGTACAGTCCTGCGTGTCGTTACCGTAGGTTTCGGGGTAATGAAAACTAACCGTAAGCTTGCGTTCCTCGTTAAGCTTCAAGGTATCGTCAGCGGCGATTACCTTATCTCTGCTAAGCGTTGTCGCAGTACCTTTATATAATTCGGTATCACCGTTTTTAACGGTTATTTCGATAACGTCCGCAAGGTCGCCGTTTACATTATCAAAATAAAGCTTATAGTAAACGTCCCATGAGCTTTGATTTTCGATAAAGAAGCTCTTTTCAACCGTCATACCGGGCTCGAAAATAAATTCATGCTCATTTATAACGGGCTTACCGTCATTAAGATTTATTTTAATGTTGCCCGTACGGAACAGGTTATTGTCTACCGATACAGAGCTGTAAATAAGTGCAAAGGTCGTGATACAAAGACAAATGGCAAGAATAATTATCGTCAAAATACCGCTTGTAAGCTTCTTTTGGGTTTTACTGACAGTCATTTTGGTTCACCTCGTCATTTGTCACTGTCCGTTTTTTTAGAATTATCAAAATCAGTATAAAGAGTAAGGATGCGCCGCCGATAACAAGCCAAACCGTTATACTTCTATTGTCACCTGTTTTCGGTGGAGAGAGGGCTTCCTCATCCTCGACCCACCACTTAAAGTCGGCTATAAGGTCTTTAGACTGGTATTCGTTGCCTACGCTTGTATCGAGATAGGCGTTGATTTCGTAATAAATCTTTGTTGAGGTCTCATTGTCGGCATAAAGCATCCGGCTTACGGCTTGGGTCATATTTTCTGCCGTACCGTCGTAAACGACCTTTCCGCTGTCCATAAGGGTGACCTTAAATTTTAAAACCTCGGCTAATTTTTCGTAACCGTCACGTACATCTATTTTAAAGAAAAGCTCGGTATCAGCCTTATGGGAAACCTCTACACAGTAATACTTGGTTTCGTTATCGCCGGGGAACATGTTGGTAACCTTAAAGGGAGTATTGTCCTCAGGCTTAGTATTGTAAAGGGAAATAAGAGTTGCGTTTTTTTCCTCTGTTTGGTCTGATGTACCGCTTGCGGTTGAGGCGGCGGTTTCAGCATCGTGGGTGTTCATTGACGAACTGTCGGCAGACGGTCTGTCCTGTGAAACGTCAGTGCTTTCGGCAGAGGATGTAATTATATTATCAGGCACGCTTACAGAGGTGCCTTTATTCTCCTTACCCGCTTTAAGTACGAGTGTCACGGTCAGGGCTACTACATTTAACGCCAATAACAGCGCCATCACCAAAATAGCAATCCGTATTCTTTTCTGTTTTATATTGACGTCCGCCATTTAAAGCTTACCTCCGTGCGTTTGGGATAGTTATATATAATATTCATTATGAAACAATTATATCACGAAATAGCTTTAAATTCAATATTAAAAACGCATATATATCATCATAATTACCATATTTTTTTAAAAAAATTATATAAATCATCCCAATAAACCTGATGCTTTTTTATATGTCTGTGGGCAATTCTGTTCTACAGGCATTATTTTTTTAAAAATGTTGCCAAAATCAAAAAAATGTCTTGATTTTTATAAAAGAGGGTTATATAATACATAATAGTGGTGCAAAGTGTATCAAAATTCCATTAAAGTGTATTAAAGTGGTGGATTTGGAGGTGAAAATTCATGCTTTTTGGAGGCTTCGACCATAAAATTGATAAAAAAGGCAGAGTTTTCATCCCCTCTGCTTTTCGTGAGGAGCTCGGAGACAGCTTTATTATATGTAAGGGTATTTACGGTAAGCGCTGTCTTTGCGTTTATTCC
>JAFUOL010000068.1 GCA_017481865.1 Clostridia bacterium
ACTTTACTTACAGTACTGCTTTCGGAGGAAATTGCGATTTTGTCTTGCCCATTATCGTTAAGACCCATAACAAAGCCCGTAACCGCAACACCTAAAACTGCGACTGAGGCGACAATAGACGAAACGAGCTTAAAATTAACCGTTACACAGCTGCATTCGGGGCAGCGGGAAAGCTGTGAGGAATATTCATGACCGCATTTTCTGCAATGTATCCATCTGCTCATGGGACACCTCCTCAATTATGGTACAGCTTTTTAGTCTGGTACTTAGGCTCACATGTTATATTCACGCCAAGCTTTCTGAAAACATTTTCGTCCACTCGGGATAAAATAACTGTAGAATGAGCCTCCAAGCCTTTAAGCTTTTCTGTCTGAGCCAAAGCCTTTTGAGCAACATCGCTTGTAGCGGCACAAATAGAAAGGGCAATGAGAATTTCATCAGTATGAAGTCTTGGATTATGATTTCCCATAATTTCGGTTTTAAGCTTTTGAATAGGCTCGATAATTGTAGGAGAAATTAAATTGATTTCGTCGGGAATACCTGCCAGCACCTTCAAGCAGTTAAGAAGCATTGATGCTGACGCACCTAAAAGGCTGGAGGTTTTGCCCGTAATAATCGTACCGTCCGAAAGCTCCATAGCAACTGCGGGAGCGGAGGTTTCCTCTGCCTTATTAAGAGCCGCCGCTACTACAGGACGGTCCTCTACAGTAATACCGACCTGCTTCATTAAAAGCTCTATTTTAGCCGCATCGGATTCCTCGCCTAAGCCCTGCCTTGCACTGACAAGGGAGCTGTAGTATCTGCGGATAATTTCCTGACATGCCGCTTTCCTTACCGCATTATCGTCTTTTATAGCAAAGCCTGCCATATTTACACCCATATCGGTAGGACTCTTATAGGGTGACTCGCCGAGTATCTTTTCCAAAATCGCATTAAGCACGGGGAAAATTTCGATATCACGGTTATAGTTAACTGTGGTTTTACCGTATGCCTCCAAATGGAAGGGGTCTATCATATTAACATCATTAAGGTCAGCAGTAGCCGCCTCATATGCAACATTTACAGGGTGTTTAAGGGGAATACTCCATATAGGGAAGGTTTCAAACTTTGCGTAGCCCGCCTTTACTCCCCTTTTGTGTTCATGGTAAAGTTGAGAAAGACAGGTAGCCATTTTACCGCTGCCCGGTCCCGGTGCAGTGACTACTACCAACTTTCGGGAGGTCTCAATAAAATCGTTTTTTCCGAAGCCATCCTCACTTACTATATGCGGAATATTTGAGGGATAGTCCTTTATAGGATAATGGCGGTAAACCTTAATACCCAAAGAGGTTAAACGCTTTTCAAAAACCTCTGCCAAAGGCTGACCTGTGTATCTTGTTATTACAACGCTCCCGACATAAAGACCTATGCCTCTGAAAGCATCTATAAGACGGAGGGTGTCAAGGTCATAGGTGATGCCCAAATCCCCTCTGCGCTTGTTTTTTTCAATTGCATCGGCACTTATTACAATAACTATTTCGGCATCGTCCTTAAGCTCTAAAAGCATTTTCACCTTAGCATCAGGCTCAAAACCCGGAAGCACTCTTGCCGCATGGTAATCGTCAAACAGCTTGCCGCCGAATTCCATGTAAAGCTTGCCGCCGAACTGAGCTATTCTGTCCCTTATATTCTGTGACTGCAATTTTATATATTCTGCGTTGTCAAACCCTGTATTTTTCATTTTCCTGCCTCAAATTCCTTTTTATTCCGATATATATTCAACATATTCCTCGAGACACATTCCCGATGCATTTATTTCCTTAGCCGCATTTATACCGACAAAGCGCCAATGCCACGATTCGTGGATAACACACGTAATAGACTGCTTTTCTGCCGAATAGCGCATTATAAAGCCGTAGTCCTCAGCGTTTTCTTTAAGCCATGCGAACATCTCTGTTTGCTCAAAGCTGTCCTCTACAGAGTTAAAGTCAGCCGCCAGTCCTGTGTGGTGTTCACTCGTCCCCGGACGGGCGACAACCGTAGCCGCTTTATTTTCGGCGCTTGTCCTATCCAT
Source organism: Clostridia bacterium (assembly GCA_017481865.1). Taxonomy (GTDB): domain Bacteria; phylum Bacillota; class Clostridia; order Oscillospirales; family Acutalibacteraceae; genus UBA737. The sequence continues at coordinate 2,054 of JAFUOL010000068.1, forward strand.
ACCGGTCTTTATCCACTTTTGAACCTCATTTTCAAACAAGGTCTGCTGTGTCCCATAAGAACGGTAGGGAGACAAAATGTACAGCTCTACACCGTCTTCCCAAGCCTGTTCTACCATAGCGGTTATATAGGGTAAAACGTCGCTGTTCATTCGGTTGCGGGAACCGCACAGATACTTGTCCTCAATAATGCTCAAATTACCCTCATAATCAAAATCTTGCGGTAAAGGATTTTCTCCGTTTACAAGCAAAAGATTAGTATATTCAGGGTCGAGGTTATACTCATCATAAATACTCTGCATAGTGCTGTCAACAGAAACAGTATCATCACTTGATGAGTTTTCCTTTGATGAACTGTCTGTATTTGAGCTTTCAACAGTTGAACTTTCGGCAGAACTGCTAAGCACACTGCTCGCATTATCCTTATCACTGTCCCCACCCTTTAAAACGGCAGAAACAATAAAGCCTATAAGCACCGCTGCCAAAGCTAATATGACAACACACAAAAGTATAAAAATCCGTCTGCGAATAATTGCCTGTTTTCTTGTAAGTTTTTTATTCTCCATAAATACACCTATTCATCAAGCTTAAGTACAGCCATAAATGCCTCCTGCGGCACCTCAACAGTACCAAGCTTTCTCATACGCTTTTTACCCTCTTTTTGCTTTTCAAGAAGCTTTTTCTTACGTGTAATGTCGCCGCCGTAGCACTTAGCAAGAACATCCTTTCTAAGAGCTTTAACGGTCTCACGGGCAATTATTTTACCCGAAACCGCTACCTGAATAGGCACCTCAAAAAGCTGACGGGGTATAAATTCCTTTAATTTTTCGGCAATACGTCTGGCTCTGCCGTAGGCATTGTCGGTGTGAACTATAAAGGAGAGAGCGTCTACAACGTCACCCGCAAGCATAACGTCCAGCTTTACAAGCTTGGATTTTTCATAGCCCTTTGTTTCGTAATCATAGCTGGCATAGCCTTTTGTACGGGATTTAAGCGCATCGAAAAAGTCATAAACTATCTCACCCATTGGCATTACGTAATGAATATCCACACGGTCTCCCATGTACTTCATATCGGTATAAACGCCACGGCGTTCCTCACAAAGCTGCATAATGGTTCCTACATAATCACTTGGGCTGTAGATGTGAACATCGGCTACAGGCTCCAAAGCCTCTGCAATAACCGCAGGGTCGGGGTAATTGGTAGGATTGTCCACCGTAACCTCCTCACCCGAGGTGAGCACGAATTTATACTCAACGCTGGGGGCGGTAGTTACAAGGTCAAGGTTGTATTCCCTTTCAAGGCGCTCCTGAATTATCTCCATGTGCAGAAGTCCTAAAAATCCGCAACGGAAACCGAAGCCTAAAGCATTAGAGCTTTCAGCCTCGAAAAGTAAAGAAGCATCGTTAAGCTGTAGCTTTTCTAAAGCATCTCTAAGGTCTGGGTATTTTGCACCGTCAGCAGGATAAATACCGCAGAACACTACGGGGTTTACCTTTCGGTAGCCTTCGAGCGGTTCAGAAACGGGACTTTCAGCTAAAGTAATGGTATCGCCTACACGGGCTTCACTTACGGTTTTGATTGATGCAGATAAGTAGCCTACCTCACCTGCTTCCAGCACATCGCAGGCTTCAAGGCTTGTGGCTCTTTTTCTGCCTATTTCCACAATGTCAAACTCCGCTCCCGTAGCCATCATACGTATACGGTCGCCGGCTCTCACCTTTCCGCTCATAACACGGAAATACACCACAACTCCCTTATATGGGTCGTAATAGGAATCAAAAATAAGAGCGGATAAAGGCGCATTTGCATCCCCCTTGGGAGCAGGAATATCGGTAACAATACGCTCTAATACTTCCTCAACATTGATACCCGTTTTAGCAGAGATAAGCGGTGCAGTATCGGCAGGAATACCGATAACATCCTCTATTTCCTGCTTAATTCTTTCAGGCTCGGCAGAGGGCAGGTCTATTTTATTTATAACAGGCAGTATTTCCAAACCGTGGTCTACCGCCAAATAAGTATTTGCAAGGGTCTGGGCTTCTATTCCCTGAGAAGCATCGACTACAAGCACCGCACCCTCACAAGCGGCAAGGGAACGTGAAACCTCATAATTAAAGTCCACATGCCCTGGGGTGTCAATTAAATTAAGCTCGTACTCCTCACCGTCAGACGCAGTATAATAGAGGGTAACCGCATGAGCCTTAATGGTGATTCCACGCTCACGCTCAAGGTCCATACTGTCTAAAATCTGCTCCTCCATATCACGGCTTGCTACAGATTTGGTAAGCTCTAAAAGGCGATCGGCAAGGGTGGATTTACCGTGGTCAATGTGCGCCACGATACAAAAATTTCTTATTCTTTCAAGGGGAAAGGACATAAACTTCTCCTTACATTCAAAAAAATCAATACATTGAATATTTTACCACAAAAAGCGGTGTATTGCAAACATTATATTACTCAAATTTGATTGTTTTTAAAAAATATCCTCACCTATTTGGGGGCAAATCATAGTATGTTATAGAAGCCGGCAGGGCTGACTTCAAATATACTTTATCAGGAGGCTTATTATATGGCAGATTTAAGAAACGGCTGTCCCACAGACGGCAGCTTTAAGGAAGCGGTTTGTATAGACGCCGGCAGAGTTTACGATTCCTGCTGTGACAGGGATTGCCTCGAAGATTTGAGATGCTTTTTTCTCCCCGAAAATCAGGCGCTTATCAACAACGCAATAAGTGTAAGACTTAGGAGCGCTGAGGTACTTAACGTCTTTATTGACGTAGAGCCGGTCAACTTTAACAAGGGATTTTTCTCCTGTGACCTGACCTTCTTTTTCCTTTTGGGCTTTGATGTTTATACCTCTCCCCATTCCTGCCCTACCTGCATTAACGGTATTACCACCTACAGCAAGAGGGTGATACTTTACGGAAGTGAGGGCAACGTTAAGGTATTTTCCAACCGTGAAAGCGAGGTCTGCACAGGCGGAAACAACAACACAAGCAAAAGCTCTAACAGCCCGAAATGCGTTGTTCAGGCAGTTGACCCCGTTCCGCTTTCGGCAAGGATTGGGGAAATTAAAGACTGCTACGAAAATGTTTGCTGCATTCCACAAAGCATTTGCGAGCTGATAGGCGGAAATGTGGTTACCGATCTATCGAACGGAAGTCCTACAGTTTATGTTACATTAGGTCTTTTCACTATCGTTCAGCTTGTGCGTAATGTACAGATGCTTATTCCCGTATACGATTTCTGTATTCCCGAAAAAACCTGTACCGACAATACCTCTACAGACCGCCCCTGTGACGCTTTCAGCAAAATAAAATTCCCTACCGACGATTTTTTCCCTCCACGTCCCTGTGACACCGATTCATCCTCCTGTTCGGGATGTTGCTCCGCAGAGGAAGAATAGTAAAAAATTCCCGAGCAGGAGACTGCTCGGGAATTAAAATCAGTTTAGAGAGGAAGTATCAAGCTGGGAAAAAGAATTAAAGAAATCCTTTATACCTTTAATATCCTCGTCTATACCGCCTATAACATTACTTTCAAAATTCATAGGCATAACGGGGTCGTGAACACTAAGTCTAAGTAAAAACCAACCGTTCTTTGTGGATATGCGTATACCCTCTCGGTTATCGTCGGCAATGCGGTATTCAGGTCTTGCCGAAGCAAATTTTTCAAGCTCCTCTATAACCATTAAGCCGTAGGATTTAAAGTCGGGGGCGGTTATAGTAAAGCGTACCTCTTTTTCCTCACAAGGAGTTTTAAGGGTTTTAAGCAAAGCGTCAATATCCTTGCCCTTTGCAAGCTCTATAACGATTTTGGTGACTAAGTATGCACCGTCGTCAAGGAAATAATTTTCCTTTAAAGCCGCATGACCTGAGGTTTCAATTGCCAAAGGGCAGTCCATACCCTGATTTGTGAGTTCGATTGCTTTATTTATTACGTTTTTATAGCCCCTGCGATAGCGGTAGTGCTTACAGCCTAAATCATTTTCAATATATTCCTTCAAGCCGTCGCTTGTAACCGAATCGGTAACTATAACTGCGTTTTTTCTGCCCTCTGTAGCTATGTAGGAGGCTAACGCTATCAAGCGGTTGCGGTTTATCTCGTCTCCGTCAGGTCCTACACAGCCTGCTCTGTCAACGTCGGTATCGAAAATAAGTCCCAAATCAGCCTTTGATTCCAAAACCGCCTCGCATATGCTTTTCATAGCATCGGCATTTTCGGGATTTGGAACGTGGTTTGGAAACATACCGTCAGGCTCCAAAAAGCGGCTACCCGTAATATCGGCGCCTAATTTTCCGAGGACTTCTTTAGCGTAAAATCCGCCTGCTCCGTTGCCTGCGTCAACTACAATTTTATAGCCCTTTAAGGGTTGTTGGCTCTCGTTTTTACCTACAGCTTCGCATATCATACGGCGAAGTCTAGCCGCATATGCCGCCATATAATTAACCTGCATTACTACGCCACAGCAGTTAGCGATAATTTCCTCACCGTTATCAGCGAGTGCTACTATTTCGGAAATATCGTCCGAGTCAAGTCCGCCCGAGGGGATAAAGAATTTAAGACCGTTACGGTCAAAGGGGTGGTGGCTTGCGGTAATCTGAATTGCGGCATCTGTCTTTAAATCAACCGTTGTCATAAACATGGCCGGTGTAGAGGAAAGTCCGCAATCAAGCACGGTTATTCCTGCGTTTACCATAGCCTTTTTTACGTTTGACGAAATCTTTTCACCCGTTATTCTCGAATCCCTGCCCACTGCCATAACAAGCTCGTTTGGGCTTTTTGAAAATTTATTTACATACCACACTATAAAGGCGGCTGTTATATCGTAAACCGCCTCATCGGTAAGGTTTACTTCCTTTCCGCCTAAATCACTTGCAATACCCCTTATATCGGTACCGCTTTTTAAAGCGCTGTAATCCATACTTATTAACTCTCTTTCTATAGATTTCCGAAAAAATACCCTGCCGAAAAATAGCCAATAACCAGTAAGGCTATTGCGGCGGCAGTATAAATCATAGATTTTAAAAATAATTCCTTTGCACTTTTGGGATTTTTTTCATTCATAGAAAACACCTCATTTAAAGTGTTCCCTAAAGTGATATTATTTAATCAGGAGTGAAGCCGATGCGAGTATCAGAAATCAGTAAAAATAAGGTAAAAATAGTACTTACCGATACAGAAGTCCTCTGCTGTTTCACTTCCTATGAAAAGCTTTTCAGCATGACCGACCGCACCAAAAATACCATAAAAGCGCTGTTAAGGGACATTATCGAGGAACGCTGTGACCCGTTATCCTGCAAAAAGGTTTCAGCCGAAATACACGCCGGTAAAAACCTTGGCTGTATTATAATAGTCACTGTGAAAAAGGACAGAAAAACCAAAAACAGCTACATTTTCGAATTTTCCGACAGCGAAAGCCTTATAGCAGGCGCAACCTACCTCTACCGTAAAAGCCGCCGAAAAAAACACTCGGCTTCCCTTTACAAAATGCCCGACTGTTACCGCTTGATAATATCCTCCAATGCGCCGCCCGAAAGTTTCGGCGGTATGAAAGAATTTTGCCGCAATATCCTTAACGGCAATGTTCACGGCGAATACACCAAAGAATACGGCAAGGCAATACTTACCGACAATGCCGTATCGGGTATAGCAAAAGCTTTTATTAAAGGCTCTTGATATATTCTACCCTTTTTTCCATTTCGTCACAGAAAAGATAACTGCCTGCAACCAAAACATTGGCGCCCGCTTTTGCTGCCAGCGGTGCGGTTTCGGCATTTATTCCGCCGTCTACTTCCAAGTCGATATTAAGTCCCCTGCGCTCACATTCAGCCTTCAAAGCTGAAAGCTTAGGTAAAGCTGATGGCATAAAGCTTTGTCCACCGAAACCAGGCTCTACCGACATTACAAGCACCATGTCGCAAAGGGGTAAAAATTCAAAAATATCCTCAGCATTAGTGCAGGGTTTTATGGTAAGACAGGACTTACAGCCTAAGGCTCTTATTTCTCTAAGAGTTTCTGCTACATCGCTTCCTGCCTCATAATGAAAGCCCAATATATCCGCAACAGCGGCAAATTCCTTTATATATCTGTGCGGGCGGTCTATCATCAAATGAACGTCCAACGGCACAGTGGAATGTTTTTTAATGGACTTTATCACGGGCACACCAAAAGAAATGTTAGGGACAAAAATACCGTCCATAACATCAAGGTGGAGCATATCTACACCCGATTTTTCAAGCTTTCTGATATCCTCGGCTAAATTTAAAAAATCTGCCGTAAGGACAGAGGGCGAAACCTTAACTGACATTTTAACTCTCCGTTCTGCTAAAAAATGACATTTTAATTTTACCTCATTCAAAGAGCTTTGTCAATCAAAAGAGCGGCAGGAATTTATCTTAGTGTGGCAGAGCTTAGGCGGCGCCTTGTAATGACGACAAACCACAAAGCGCTGAAAATAGGTCGTTTTAGGCGGGTTCGGATGCGTCAGCCTAGGAAAAATCTACAGAACAGCAGAACATTAAAGCACCCTCTGCGTCCTCGCCCTTAACAAGAGCATTGCCACTGCAGGATAAAGCCGAAAGCGAAAGTGGTTGACCACACATAACCTCACGGTGGTAATCAATCTGGAAAGCCGATATATTGCCTGCAAAACCACCCAAAGCCTTTTCGGCGAAAACAGCATAATTTGTATTGTTAACGTGACCGTTTAGGTCAATCATAGAAGCATCGGGAACGATACTTCCCACCGCATCAGCCTCAAATTTTTTTATTCTGCGTACACGCTCTCCCACAGCACGCTCCTCACAGAAATTATCGGTATTATAAAGCTGTGTTACAGCGGCAAGTTTCCTTGTTTCGGAATCAATAAGCGCCCAGTTGGAAACTCCCTTAATAATGGGATTACCCTCAAGGTCGCTCACTACATAATCTCTTTCATATCCCACACGTGAGGGCGCAAGAGGCCAAGTTATCACCTTTACCTGCTGACCCACATTTGCTTTTCCGCAAACATTATAATAAACACGGGTAACCACCCACAAAAGTCCTTTTTTAAGCATGTTTTCAAAGGAAACACCCAGCATATTGCCGTGAGTAGTGGCCGCCTGTTCAAAGATACTTAAAATCTTATTTGGGCGGATATTCCCACTATTATCAAAGCTTTCCTCATTCAAAGCAAGTTCAAATGTGTATTTCATAACGTCACCTTATTTATAAGCCGCAAGAGCGGTTTTAGCCTCGTTAACGGTTTCCTCATCGGGTATCATAACATAAACCCTGCTTGAAACGGTATATGTGGAGCGTGAGGAGCCGGTTCCGTCAACCGAAATGCTTTGTATATCCCAACCTGACATATCTGCAAGCTGCATTCTGAAAAGGGCTGTAATTGCATCACTGGAAATATTGGTTTTGGTATTGCTTGTAACGGCGGACAAAACCTCTTTAAACTTTGAAATATTAAGTATCGCCGGCGAAATCGCCTTATCAACAATAGCGCTTATTACAAGCTGTTGGTTTTTACCTCGCTGACGGTCACCAGCCGCAAAGCTTTCACGCTCACGCACGAAAGCCAGTGCCGCATCACCGTTAAGCTCATTTTCACCAACCACAAAGGAATAGGTCTTTTCAGAAAGCGAATGTCTGCTACTGAAAGCTAATTCGGAATTTACTTTAATACCGCCCAAAGCATCGACAATATCAACCACAGATTTAAAATTGATTTTTGCATAGTAATTGAACTCGATATCGTAAAGAGCTTCAAGAGTCTGCATCGAGCACTCAACACCGAAATTGCCTGCATGGGTAAGCTTGTCCATCTTATTACTGTCGCCGTAAAGGGCTACGTAATAGTCACGAGGGGTATTTATCATCAGCATTTTATGGTTTACGGGGTCAACAGCCACCACCATATTAACGTCCGAAAGACCTTTTTCGGGTATTTCGGAATAGTTTCTGGTATCAGAGCCGGAAAGGTAAACTATAAACGGCTCCTCTGCAACTTTGGCGGCATTGGGTGCCACCTCTAAATCGTCACCCGTAACAGTCTTAACCGAATCGTGAATAACACCCAACATTCCCACACAATAAAAAGTCACGCAAAGCATTACTACCGACAGTATCAGGCTTAACACACGTCTAAGCCCCCTGCGGCTTTTTTTAAGCTTTAAGAACATCTGCATTCCACAGAAAAGTGCTACTATTATAACCAAGGCTACAATGTAGCTTGCCGGCAATAGCTGCATCGTACCGATATAAATGATACAGGCAATCAAAATCAGCGTTTCAATTACAAAAAATACCCTTAAAAATCTATCAAAGCCCCTTTTCTTTTTTTTACGTTTCGTGCTTGAATATATATCACGGCTCACATTTTGACTGTTGGAATATATGTCTCTGCTATTACTGATATCTCTTGCATTTCCGCTGCTATGCTTCCCTTTTTTCATATCTATCTCCGATTTCTTGTATTTTTTATGTATCCTGTACCGTGCAGTTTATTAAGAATGATAAAGCGCAAATAAAAAGGGGATATCCAATCCCCTCAAAACTTCTGCACGTACATTGGTATTGTATCACATAAAGCCCTAAAAAGCAATATCTAAACTTGAAATTTGTTCTCCCCTATTGTAACGCTACACCTTTTATTAAGAAAAAATAATATTTATCCTTGACATTCGCCCCAAATATCAATATAATTATTGTTGCACATTGTAAATACATATGGAGACGTATCGAAGTGGTCATAACGGGGCTGACTCGAAAATTTAAGACCATTTGGCAGTTTCGTCTGTAGAAAAACCTTAATTTTATTGAGGTTTTCAAACTTGAAAATCGAATATTTTTTAGTTTTCTTTCCTGTTTTTCTTCCCAAAAGTTTTTTGAATGAATTTTTATTGGTCGGAAAAACAGATTGAAATATACTCGTGGAGAGTTGTCCGAGAGGTCGAAGGTGCATCACTCGAAATCTTCTTCGCCAAACGGAAGCGGAAACGCCGAAAACCCTTTAACCATGCGGGTTTCGGGCATTACGCCGTTTCTAAAACACGATGAGTTCTAACGAGAATTCTAATGCAACTGAATATTTGCGTTAACACTCCTTCGGGAGTTTAACATATACGGAGACGTATCGAAGTGGTCATAACGGGGCTGACTCGAAATACTCTTGCTTCCTTTTGAATGCCCCTTCAAAAACCGCTTGATATAAGGGTTGTTGAGCATCTGTTTTGCTAACAGATATTTTGTCTAATGGTTTGTCTAATGGTTTTGCCATTACTAACACAGTTAAATACGGAGTGATATCGAAGTGGTCATAACGGGCCTGACTCGAAATCAGGTAATCCCTCACGGGACCGAGGGTTCGAATCCCTCTCACTCCGCCACATAAAGCAGTAGGTTTTGATGCCTACTGCTTTTTCTTTTGCCGCAGTTGCATCTGATGCTTGATATCAGAAATCTGTTGTAGGTGTTTCAATGATTTTTGCGGGAATGTGGCACAGGTTGGTGAGATTAAGAACGAATATAGATTATCCTTCCTAATCAGATGCCTTCCTAAAAACATCATACTATCTACCCAACCTCGTTCAATCCAACGATAAATTGCAGAGGTGCTATACCCAGTCAATTCACTTATCTCTTGGACAGATAGCATATCGTTCGCATTAGAAAGAAGGTCAAGGTAATATTTTTGCACAATATCCTCATCAAGACGAACCGCTTCTTTCTTGACAGACTTGTATTTAGACCCCGATGGGAACATCCCCACTGCAAAATCGTAAGGATGTTCCATATAGTATTCAATGTCTGAGACTTTGACACGATACTGTCGGGTCTTCTTGCCAGTGTTGATACAAGGAATAATTCCATTATCGAGCAGATATTTCGCTTTTCGCTTGCTGACATGGAGCATCTGGCGAACCTGTTCTTGGGTTACAAACTCTTCACTCATACTTCTGCCTCCTTCTTTGGCAACTTAAACCTCTC
>JAFUOL010000069.1 GCA_017481865.1 Clostridia bacterium
TAGATTATGTGAAAAATGTAGCATCTAGCGAAATCTACCCCACATGGCCCGAAAGCGCTTTAAGGGCTAATATTTATGCTATAATTTCTTATGCATTAAACCGAGTTTATACCGAATATTACCCCTCAAGAGGGTACAATTTCGATATAACCAACTCCACTCAGTTTGACCAAGCTTTTGTAAGGGATAGGGAAATTTATGAAAATATCAGCTACATAGTAGATGATATTTTTAATGATTATATAGTCCGTCAGGGAACCATTCAGCCCCTTTTTGCTGCTTTTTGCAACGGTACCACCTCTGTGTGTGACGGTCTTTCCCAATGGGGTACGGTAGCGTTAGCCAACGAGGGCAGAACGCCTTATTCGATTTTGCAGAACTACTACGGACCCGATATAAATATAGTGGAAAATGCGCCTGTAGGCTTTACTGAGGAATCCTACCCCGGTGTGCCGTTAAGGGTGGGGGATGCGGGTAATAATGTAAAAATTATACAAACACAGCTTAACCGAATAGCTCAGAATTACCCTGCAATACCAAAAATCCAGAACACGGACGGCATTTTCACCCTTGCCACCGAGGATGCGGTTAGAAAATTTCAGCAAATATTTAACCTACCCCAAACGGGCGAGGTGGATAAATCCACTTGGTATAAGATAAAGCAGTACTATAACGGTGTAAAACGTCTTGCCGAGCTCGCAAGTGAGGGTATAAGCTTAGCCGAGGCAACCGTTCCCTTTTCTGAGGAGCTGAGTGAGGGAATGTCGGGTGTGCCTACAAGAACCGTTCAGTACTATTTAAGCATAATTGCCTACTTTAACGGAAATTTAGAACCCGTACCCCTTACGGGCTATTTCGATGCGGCGACAGTAGCGGCAGTTGAACGGTTTCAGGGATTTTACGGTCTGCCCGTTACGGGTATTGTAGACAATGCTACATGGAATACGATAACTAGAATTTATACCGAGACAGTATCGTCGCTTCCCGCAGGCTATCAGGGACAGAACGCAAAGCTTTACCCCGGATATTTTTTGAGTCTTGGCATGAGGAATGAAAGCGTTACCGATTTGCAGACCTATTTAAATCTTATTGGCAGAAATATTCCCGAGGTGCCCGAAATCCCTGTAACGGGATATTACGGCGAGCAGACCCAAAATGCGGTGTCGGAATTTCAGCGGCTTTACGGTATTCCCGTTTCGGGAGCGGTAGGCCCTGTTACATGGTACCAGATAGCAAGGGAATACGATGCGCTTGTTGAAGGACAACAATAAAAATCAAGCACAAATCCTATTTCGGGATTTGTGCTTTTAATGTTAAAGACTCTTTAAAAATGTTGTTATTTTTTTAGCTAATATATCGTAGCCTGCATCGTTGGGGTGAAGTCCGTCGGGCATGTACATTTCTTTCATTTTCGGAATTGCAGGCTGAATACCGCTTGTGGCATATAAATCTATAAGGGGAAGTGAATAATACTCTGTCACCTTACGTACTGCGTTTACATAGTCGTAAAGCGGTGCAGTTGCAGGCTTTGCGTGAGGACCGTCACCGTAAGGGCTGTCCTCATTAAATCTGTGAAGAGGTGTTATAAACACAATCTGCGAAGAGGGGTACTTATTTATAAGCTTAACACAAAGGGTGTGTAAACCGCCGTAAAAAGTGATGGGACGTCTGTCACACATTGTACCTAAAGGAACATCACCGTGACCGAAATCGTTGGTACCGCCGAATACTACTACTATATCGGCATTATCGTCCATAGTGTCCACACGGTTTATAAAATTGTTTTTATCCCTCTCGGGGTTGTCGCTTGGGTCAATTTGAGGGGTAATGCGTGTACCGCCGATACCGTAGTTTACACACTCCGCTCCCTCACGCTCGCCTATTAGGCTTACATAGCATTTGGATTTATCGCTTGAGCCGTGACCCTCTGTAATACTGTCACCTAAAAATAATATTTTCTTGCCGTTTAAAATCATTAAGGAGTCCTCCTTCATATTTGTTTAATGGCATTATAGCACCTCACGGGAGTAAATACAATCTAATTTTGGTATTTTTTTGAAAGATGCAGACATAATAAATCAGGGTGATACTATGGCAGGACAAACCTCCGATTACAGCAACATATTTATTTCGGGCGAACTTGAAAAGGATATCGCCCTTTTCAAGGAGATATTTAAAAAGGACTCGGTTTTAAGAATAAAGCGAATAAGGGCGAGAAAGTCGGAAAGCTTTGATTGTGCCCTTATTTATATGGACGGTATGACCGATTCCGACCAGCTTAACGAGGCAGTAATAAAGCCTATTTTAACGGTGGAAACTCCTAACAGTAGTGACGGCTTTGCAGAGTATATTGAAAAGCAGGTGCTTTTTGCCCGTGATGTTAAGAAAAAACAGGAGGTAGCCCAAATTTTGCAGGGCATACTCTACGGCGAAGCTCTAATTCTTATAGACGGCAGTACTACGGCGCTTACGGTAGATGTAAAGGGCTGGCGCACAAGGGGGATAAACGAGCCGCAGGACGAGCGTGTTTTGCAGGGCCCCCGTGAGGGCTTTGAAGAAGCGGCACTTCTTAACCTTGCAATGCTCCGCCGAAAGCTACAGACCCCCGACCTTTGCACCGAAATGTTGCGTGTAGGCAGGCGCACAGGTACACTTGTATACATCTGCTATCTCGATACCCTTGCCGACCCAAAAACGGTGGAGGAGGTAAAGAAAAGAATTGAAAAAATCGATATTGACGGAATTTTGGACTCCAATTATATAACCGAGTTTATCCGTGACGGTCAGTACTCGGTTTTTAAAACAACCGGTACTACCGAAAGACCCGATACCGTTGCCGCCAAGCTTTTGGAGGGACGTATTGCCATTGTGGTGGACGGTACTCCCGTAGTTGTAACCGTACCATACCTTTTTTCGGAAAATTTTCAGTCAGACGAGGATTATTATCTTAATTTTGCGGTAGCATCTGTAGGCAGAATGTTACGTTTTGTTTGTTTCTTTTTGGCTATCGGTATTCCGGCAATATTTATAGCCCTTTCCTCGTTTCATACCGAGCTGCTGCCCACATCTCTTGCTATTTCGGTAGCCCAGCTAAGGGGCGGTGTACCATTTTCGCCCTTTACGGAATGTCTTATTATGATATTCGTCTTTGAAATTCTAAAGGAGGCAGGAGCGAGAATGCCCCAAAGCCTCGGTCACGCTTTAAGTATCGTCGGCGGTCTTGTAGTGGGTCAGGCGGCGGTGGAGGCGAGGATAATCAGCACACCGATGCTTATTGTTATCGCCCTTAGCGGAATTTCTGGGCTTATGATACCAAAGCTAAAGGGAGCGGTTTTTTATCTGCGGCTGATACTGGTGTTTTTAAGCGCCCTTTTAGGACTTTACGGCTTTATGATTGGGATAACGCTTACAATAATGCATATTATCTCCCTTACCTCTATGGATGTTGATTATACCGTATCTTTGCGAAAAGCCGATTTTCAAAGCCTTAAGGACACATTTTGGCGGTCACCTTGGAAAACTATGCGGCTTCGACCTTACTTTAACCGCAATCTTGTACGAAAGGGTAGGAACAAATAGTGAAAAAGCTGATTTTTATTCTGCCCTTGTTTGTTTTTCTGCTTAGCGGATGCTCCCTTTCGGATGCGGTATCGGGTAAAAGCGAGGAATACCTCATATCGGCTATGGGGTTCGATAAGTCGGGGCAGGGCATTGAAATTTCGGTAGAGGCGGTGTCGGTTAATACCGAGGATACCGAAGACGATAAAAGGCTGATTATCTTTGATGGCAGCGGAAATACCGTAAAGCAAGCCTTTAGCAATGCCGAAAAAAAGTCGACCCAAGCCTTTGATTTAAGCCATTGCGGTATTATTGCTGTCGGCGAAGGGCTGACACTAAAGGATTTTGCAGAAATTTGCGAATATTGCTACAATAGGGACGAGATAAACCTTTCGGTATATTTTGTCGCCTGTGAAAATGCAAAGGAAATGCTTAAAAAAGAGCCCCAATCCTCGGTAGCTGTGGGGTATGATTTAATGAGCATGTTGGAATGTCAAAGTAGGCTTTCAGGTAGGGAGTACAAAAACCGTTTTTATGAAATAGAAGCCCAAATTCTTAAAAAAGATAATAAATATGACATTCCATTTTTCGGCGACGGGTATTTTTCAGATAAAAAGTTATGGTGATAGTGTGAAACAAAAAACCGTTTTTTACAAAAGCTCTGCGGCGGCATGCGCACTTTTTGTGCTGGGTAATGCTGTTATGGTGTTCCCAACAAAAACTGCTGATGAATACACCTTTTTAGGTTTTCTTGTATCGGCGGTATGCGGAATAGGGCTTTGCATCGCTTTTATCCCCATAGCCGATGCCTTAATAAGGGAAACTTCGGGTGGAGTTTTCATAAAAATAGTAAAAGCTTTAGTGTTTTTAATTTTGGCGGTAGCGGCACTTCATACGGCAGCAGACGCTTTTTCGGATTTTTCCGATTTCTCGTCGGAGGTTATTCTGCCCGACACCGCCAAGGCGGTAATAACAGCAGTATTCGGCTTTGCGGTGATATTTTTTGCTCTGAAAAGACAGGAGGATACCTTAAAATCCGCCCTTATAGGCTTTGTGTTTACTGCGGTAGCGGCGGTATTTTTCTTTTTTGCTATGTCAGAAAATTATAATGTAAGCAATATTTATATATCCCGTCTGCCCGATTTTGGTGAGTTTAAAAATGCGGTAAAGCCTTATTTTATAAAGGTAACACTGCCTGCGCTCCTGCTGCCTTTTTACAGAGGTCTGGTTTTTGGTAACAAACGCTCCACCGCCTGCTTTACGGGCACGGCCATAGGCTATATTTTATTGGGGCTTTGCATTTTATCTCCCGTTATGCTTTTCGGCACACAGCTCGCAGGCAAGCTTTCCTATCCTTATGCCTCGGCGGTAAGCACCGTGAGCGTCGGCAAACTTTTTACAAGAATGGACGGCTTTTCGTATTTTATTTATTTCATTGCGGCTATAACCAAAATCAATATCTGTATTTTTATCGCCGTTTCGGCTTTGAAAAAAATCAGAAATTTAATGAACAAAAAAGCTACCGCATAAGCGATAGCTTTTTAATGTTTAATCCTTTGTCATAAGCGAGCAAACAAGATTGCTGTGCTCTACGGGGTCGTCTATTCCAGCCCCGCTTATAAGGCAAGCCTCGCCGTAAAGCAGTTTTGCGTAGTCGGCCAAGGTGTCCTTATCATCATTGTAAAGGGCTTTAAGCTTTTCGGCAATGGGGTGAGCAGAGTTGATTTCAAGCACCAACTGCGCCTTTACCTTGTTGTCACCCGTTCCGGGCATAGAGTTAAGGGTCTTTTCCATTTCAAGGGAGATACCGCCCTCGCTGGTAAGGCAAACGGGATGCTTTTTAAGCTTGTTGGTAAAGCGTACGGCATGAATTTTATCCCCGATAGCCTCTTTCATAGCGGCAAACATGTCCTTAGCGGCTTCGTTTTCGGTTTCGAGAGCTTTTTTCTCGTCCTCGCTATCAAGGTTTAAGCCGTCATCACAGATGTTCATAAACTTCTTGCCGTCATACTCCATAAGAACTTTGAGGGCAAATTCGTCTACGTTTTCGGTAAGGTAAAGTATCTCGTAGCCCTTTTCCTTAACGGCATCGGTCTGGGGGAGCATCTCTATTTTCTCATCGGTCTCACCGCATGCATAATAGATAGTGCCCTGACCCTCAGCCATGTTTTCTGCATATTCTTTAAGGGTTACATACTTCTTGTCCTTAGAGGAATGGAACATAATGAGGTCTTTTATAACGTCCTTATGCATGCCGTAGTCATTGTAGATACCGAATTTAAGCTGAATACCGAAGGATTTGAAAAATTCCTCGTAAGCCTCACGGTTTTCCTTAAGCATTTTTTCAAGCTCGCCCTTTATTTTCTTTTCAAGGGTCTTGGCAATAAGCTTTAGCTGACCGTCATGCTGTAAGGTCTCACGGGATATGTTGAGGGATAAATCCTCGCTGTCAACAAGACCCTTTACAAAGCTGAAATAATCAGGCAAAAGGTCGGCACACTTGTCCATAATAAGTACACCCTTTGAGTAAAGCTGTAAGCCCTTTTCAAACTCCTTGGTGTAGTAGTCAAAGGGAGGCTGTTTCGGGATGTAAAGCAGAGCATTGTAGGTGGCCTGACCCTCGGTTTTGTAGTGGATTACCCTTGTGGGGTCGTTGTAATCAAAGAACTTTTCCTTATAGAAATTGTTGTAGTCCTCCTCGGTAAGCTCGTTTTTAGCTTTTTTCCAAAGGGGAACCATGCTGTTAAGGGTTCTAATCTCTGTAACATCCTTGTATTCAGGCTCCTTGCCCTCCTCGGTGTCTACTCTCTCTTTAGTAGTAAACTCCATTTTAATAGGGTGGCGGATATAGTCGGAATACTTCTTAACAAGGGCGCTTATTCTGTATTGGTCGAGGAATTCGTCATAATTTTCATCCTCGGTGTTATCCTTGATATGAAGTGTGATTACGGTACCTACCGTTTCTTTATCACAGGGGGAAATGCTGTAGCCCTCTGCGCCTGAGGACTGCCAACAGAAAGCCTCGTCACTGCCGTAAGCACGGCTTTCAACCTTAACATTATCGCTTACCATAAATGCCGAATAAAAGCCTACACCGAACTGACCGATAATATCCACATTTTCGGTCTTTTCATTTTCCTGCTTAAAGTTATAAGAGCCTGATTTTGCAATTGTGCCTAAATTTTTGTCCAGCTCCTCCTCGGTCATGCCGCAGCCGTTGTCGGTAACGGTAAGGGTGCGGTTTTCCTTGTCGATATCAAGACGAATCTCGAATTCATCGGGGGCTATTCCTACATTAGTGTCGGTAAGGGACATAAAGTAAAGCTTATCAAGCGCATCGCTTGCGTTGGAGATAAGCTCACGCAGAAATATTTCCTTATGGGTATAGATAGAGTTAATCATCATATCCATAAGCTTTTTAGATTCTGATTTAAACTGTTTTGTACGCATTTTATCACCTTTTTAAATTGAGTTTGACTTTAACTGACTAACAGTATAGTACCATAAACTTCATAATGTGTTAACAAATTATGAACAAACTATAAAAATTAGCACTCTTTTTGAAAGAGTGCTAATTCGGGCGTTATTTTTTAGGCTTGTCAACCTCAAACCAAAAGCAAGCACCGTTATCGGTGTTGTAAACACCGCAGCTGTTGCCGTGCATTTTCATAATAGCCGTAACTATTGAAAGTCCTAAACCAAACCTGCTGCTTTCCCTTTTGTGGGACTTGTCTCCCCTGAAAAAGCTTTGCCATATCTGGGGCATAATCTCCTCGTCTATATGACTGCCTGTGTTAGTGACCGAAATCCTTAATTTGTCGCCCGACGGGGCTACATCGGTTTTTACCTCGCCCCCTTTAGGGGTATGTGCCGCCGCATTTTCAAGCAGAGATTTCAGCACTTGTTCTATTTGAAGCTCGTCGGCAAAAACAACCGTGCCTGTAGGAATATTATTTTCGGTGTTTATATTTTTACCTTTAAATATACGCTCGGTCATATCCATAATCATAACCGAAATGTCAAAATCCTTTTGGTTTATGGGGATTTGTCCCGATTCGTAGCGTGAAAGCTCTAAAATGCTTAAAACCAAGCGGTTCATGCGCTGACTTTCCTCAATAATGGTATTGCAGTAAGCTTCTTTGGACTGGGCATTTATATTAAGCTTTAACCCCTCGGCGTAACCGCTTATTATGGAAATAGGAGTCTTTAATTCGTGAGAAACGTTGGCAACAAAGCCACGTCTCATAACATCCAGCTGACGTTCAAGCTCGATATCGCTCATAAGCTTTTCGTTTGTTGCCTTTAAATCGGCTAAAGCCTCCGACAGTGAGCCTGACAGGTTATTTATAGAATGAGCAAGCTCGCCTATTTCGTCTGTGCGGCTTATAGTCAGCCGCCGCTCAAAGTTAAGGTTCGCCATGTCACCTGTTATTTTGCTCATTTCAGTTATGGGACGTGAAAACTGACGGGCAAAAATAAGCACCCATATAATCGAGATAATAAAGCATACAACAGATACGATAATTATGAATTCATTGGCTATTGCCGCCGAATTGGCAATAAGCTGTTTTTGTATACGTACCTCGGCAAAAGGGTTGTCCGAAATCTGCTTTCGGCAGAGCAGATACTCGCTTTGGTCAAAGCGTCGGACTGCCGTTTCAAAGGTAACCCCGTCACTTAAGGCTTCACTCTTTACGGTCTGCATTTCCTCATGAGACATAGCGAATTTGCTGTTATTCTGGTGGAAAAAATCCATCATCTGACTGCCGTGTGTAGTGTAGATTATTGAGCCTGTGGAGGTGTAAATTTCCACATCGAAATTGTATTTTTCGTTTATTGAAGTAAGCGACTCTATAACAGCGGCAGAGTCATTAAAGTCAAGCCCTGCCACAACGGTTACCTGCTCTTTAAGGGCGGTTTTTTCCTTGTTGCTGAAAAACTGAACCAGAAGTCCTACGTTTGAAAGGCAGAGGATAAGCACAAACACGGCAAAAATTACCGCAATACGGATGAATATATTAAACCAAAGCTTATTTTTAAGGGTTTTAAAGTTCAAGCTTATACCCCATTCCGTATATGGTTTTAAGGTGGGATACTCCGTAGTCCCCAAGCTTTGTGCGAAGTCGGGCTATATGGGAATCCACAGTTCGGCTGTCGCCTACATAGTCATAACCCCAAATAGCATCAAGCAGCTGGTCACGGGTAAGCACTATACCTGAATTTTTCGCAAGGTAGGACAAAAGCTCAAACTCTTTTAAGGTAAGCTCTAATTCCTTGCCGTCAACAAAAGCCATAAAGGCGGCATCGTCTATGTAAAGACCCTTTTTCTCGGCGGTTTCGGAGGATTTGCCCGAGCTCCTTTTAATAAGCGCATCTACACGCTTTACAAGCACAGCAGGGGAAAACGGCTTTGTAACATATTCGTCAATGCCGGACTCAAAGCCTGTAAGCAGGTCGAATTCCTCGGCACGGGCAGAAAGCATTATTATAGGTAGATCGGATTTTTTACGTATCTCCTTTGTCAGCGCCCAGCCGTCAATTTCGGGCATCATAATGTCTATTATTGCAAGGGATAATTCGTCCCCCCGCTTTTTGAAAATCTCCAAAGCCTCCTTGCCGTCAGCGGCGGTTACGGTATCGTAGCCTGCATTATTAAGAAAGTCTGACACAAGACGTACGATGCGTTCCTCGTCATCGGCTATAAGAATTTTTAAATTTTCCATTCTCCTTGCCTCCTTGTGCTTTTATAATAAGGTTAACATTTATTATATCTGTTAATAATTTGTAAATTAGGTTGCCGCCATTTTCATTACAAGGCTATGGGGCAAAAGCTTTGCCAAAACCCTGTAGAATTTAAAGAATACGCGGTTTGTATATACCGCCTTTTTGCGCTTTGATGCTATAAGGGACTTTTCTGCCATTACCTTTGGATTTACCCTCGGAAGAGTATCAAAGGTGTGGCTGCTGCCCTTTTCAATGCCTGCAAGGGATAAAAATTCCGTGTCCATAGGTCCGGGGCAGGCGGCAAGTACATTTATTTTTCTCTCTTTCAGTTCTCCTCTTAAAGCACGGGAAAGGCTCATAACATAAGCCTTTGTGGATGAGTATACCGCCATACGTGTATTGGGCGCAAAGGAGGCTATGGAGCAGGAATTTATAATTTCACCGCTTGTCTTCATAAAGGGCAGGGTAAGGGCAGTAAACACAGTAAGCGCCTCACAGTTAAGCCGCACCATGCCGCCGTTATCCTCTGCTGAAAGCTCATCAAAATTTCCTAACTTGCCGAAGCCTGCGTTATTTATAAGTAAGGATACTTCGGCTTCTGTCTCCTTTAAAGCAGAGGTGTATTCACTAAGATTTTCGTTATCGGTAATATCAAGTGCTAAAATCCTTGTTTTCTTATTAAGCTTTTCGGATAAACTTTCGAGTTTGTCTTTTCTTCGGGCAACAAGCCATATTTCCTCAATTTCGTTTCGGCTTTTGTCGACACTAAGGGCAAATTGGGCACCCAGTCCCGACGAAGCTCCTGTAATTACTGCAATTTTCAAAATTAACACTCCCTTTATATTGTGTTTATACATTTATATTATATATAGATATTGAATTAAATCAAGTTTCAAAAAATTTTTGTTGACATAAACCCTCTGTTTGGGGTATAATCTAAAATCGATAGGTTATGTCATATAACTTTTAAAGTCAAACTTAAGGAGGTTTCAAGATGAAAAGAACATATCAGCCTAAAAAGCTTCATCGTAAAAAAGAGCACGGCTTTTTAAAGAGAATGGCAACTGCCAACGGCCGTAAGGTACTTGCTCGCCGCAGAGCTAAAGGAAGAAAGCAATTGACATATTAAAGCCACTCTATTGTGGCTTTTC
Organism: Clostridia bacterium; assembly: GCA_017481865.1. Taxonomy (GTDB): domain Bacteria; phylum Bacillota; class Clostridia; order Oscillospirales; family Acutalibacteraceae; genus UBA737. The sequence continues at coordinate 10,434 of JAFUOL010000069.1, forward strand.
CTTTTATTATGAACAGTATAGTTAAGATTAAGGAAAATCGGGATTTCCGTTTGGCATACAGAAAGGGTAGGTCGTATGTATCGCCCTATATCGTGGTTTATATCAACAAAAACCGCTGCGGAAAAATAAGACTTGGAATTACCGCAGGCAAAAAAATTGGCAATGCGGTTTGCCGCAACCGTGCCAAACGGGTAATAACCGCCGCTTTCAGAGCTGCGGCGGAAAATATTTCATCAGGTTATGATTTTGTAATTGTGGCAAGAACCCGTATTCTGACAGTTAAAAGCACCGTTGTTTTGCGGTCGCTTGAAAAAATTCTCGATTCCGCCGGACTTGTTTGCACAGTGGACGAAAATAATGAGAAAACTACTGATTAAATTTATAAGGTTTTATCAAAAATATCTTTCTCCCCTAAAAATTCCCTGCTGCCGTTTCACTCCTACCTGCTCTCAGTATGCTATTGAGGCCATAACTATCCACGGCAGTATAAAGGGAATCTTCTTAGCCGTTAAAAGGGTGTTGAGATGCCACCCTCTTTGCAAAGGCGGCTATGACCCCGTGCCCGAAAAGGGCGAAAATAAAAATCGAAAATAACCATTTTATGTTGTGAATGGACGGTGCATAAATGCAGACCCTATTTAATATTATCAATAAACCCTTGGGTTGGGTGCTTGAAAGCATTGCAGGACTTTTAGGCGGTAACTTTGCCGCCGCAGTTTTTGCTTTTACCCTTATTATCAATCTGGCTTTGATACCGTTAAGCCTTAAAAGTCAGAAATCGTCTGTACAGCAGACCCGTATAAAGCCTAAGCTTGACGAATTAAAGAAGCGCTACGGCGACGATAAGCAGAAGTACAGTGAGGCTATGCAGAAGCTTTATCAGGAGGAAAATGTTTCCATGTCGGGCGGTTGCCTGCCTATGATACTCCGTCTTGTGCTTATGATGAGTATTTACTATCTTATCATGCAGCCACTTACCTACCTTATGCATGTGGATTCATCGGTTATTTCTGCAGCATCCGAAGCCATAGGAAATTCTGCCAGAGGAACCGAGCTTCAGATTATCGAGGCGGTTAAAAACGGAACTATTGATTTCCCCGAAATTGCTAATCAGCTGGGTACTATAAGCTTTAATTTCTTCGGTATCAACTTAACTCAAAGCCCCAAATTTTCTTTCGACATTTTCCATGAAGCTCAGCTTATCTGGGTAATGCCTCTGTTGGCATTTGCCAGCCAGATGCTTACAAGCTGGCTTTCTATGAGAATGCAGAAAAAGCTCAATCCCGAAGCGCCGAGTATGGCAGGAATGATGCTTACAATGCCCTTAATATCGCTGTTTATCGGCTTTACACTGCCCGGCGGTGTTACCTTTTATTGGGCTTGCTCATCCCTTATCGGCGGATTTATCCAATTAGCGGTACAGAATTTCTACGGTCCCCACAAAATGCTCTCCCGTGAGCGTGCAAAGGAGCTCTCAAAGCAATGCGATTTTGAGGCAGGGCAGATAAAGAAGCTCGGCACAGCCGAGACACAAGACAATTAAATTTAAGAGGAGGATTACCCTTGATTAAGGAAGCAAGAGGTTTCGGCGCTACCATTGAGGAAGCTAAGGAAAATGCTATAAAAGAGCTTAATGCGTCAGATTTCGAGGATGTACAGTTTGAACTTATTACTATGCCCAAAAAGAAGGTTTTGGGTCTTTTCGGCGGCTGTAAAGCGGAGGTAAAAGCCTTTGTTGAGGTGCCGGATAAAAAAGTAAAATCTGCTAAAAAGGCTGTTGCCAAAAACCAACCGAGCAAGGAAGTAAAGAATGATAAGCCTAAAAAGGCTGAAAAGAAAGCAGAAACGCCCAATACCGAAAAGCAGGAAACAAAGACTTCTGAGAAGGAGACTGCGGTTTATTCTGAGCCTGTAGATGCAAAGGATATTGACTCTCAGTCCCCTGCAGGAAAGGCTGTAGCTTATATAAATACCGTTATTTCCGCACTTCATTGCGAGGGTGTTACTGTAAAGGTAGCTACAAAGGTAAACGGAGCACTCATTCTCCTTGACGGAGACGACCTTAACATAATCATCGGAAGACGGGGTGAGACCCTTGATGCGGTTCAGTACCTCTGCTCCCTTGCCGCAAACAACGGCGGCGGTCACTACAAGATTTCCCTTAACATAGGCAACTACCGTGAAAAGCGTGAGGAAACCCTTATAAACCTTGCAAAGCGTGTTTCCGCTCAGGCTTTAAAAACCGGTAAATGCCGTACTTTAGAGCCAATGAACCCTTATGAGCGCCGTGTTATTCACACCGCCGTTCAGTCTATCGAGGGTGTTGTTTCGGGCTCTTTCGGAGAGGGTGCAGGCAGACGTGTTGTTATCGCTCCTGAGGGCGTGGAATTAAAGCCCCGCCGTGATGACAGACGCAGGGACGGCCGCAACGGTCATTCCCGTCCGTCACGTCCTAAAGCACAGGTCACTTCTGCTCCTGCAAGAGAGCCTAAGCGTGACAGCGATATGCCCCTTTACGGAAAAATCAACTGATTAAATTTAAGTCATTCTGAGTGTTTTCTCTCAGAATGACTTTGTTTTAGAGGAGACATTGATATGGCAGAAAGAACAATTGCCGCAATCTCCACCCCACAGGGTGAGGGTGCTATAGGGGTTATACGCATTTCGGGCGAGGATGCAGTAAGCGTTGCCGACCGTGTGTTTTCTGCTGTTTCGGGCAAGCCTTTAAGCTCTCTTTCGGGTTACAAAGCCGCCTACGGCACTATACATGACGGGGAAAATTTGCTTGACAATGCAGTAGCCCTTGTGTACCGTGCTCCTAAAAGCTATACGGGTGAGGATGTAGTGGAAATATCCGTCCACGGCGGAGCACTTATGCTTAAAAGTGTGTTACGACTTATTTTGCAAAACGGTGCCTATCCTGCTGACAGGGGCGAATTTACAAAGCGAGCCTTTTTGAATGGCAAGTTAGACCTTACCGAGGCGGAGAGTATAATGGGACTTATTTCCGCTCAAAACGAATCATCACTTAAAATGTCACGTGCGGCACTTTCGGGCAGGGTCTCCAAAAAGGTGGCCGAAATAGAGGCTGACCTTATTTCTGCCGCCGCCGCTATTGCCGCATACTCCGACTACCCTGACGAGGATATTGAGGGCTTAAACGAGGAAAGCTTCCAAAAAATGCTTAAAAACGCCGCAGACGAGCTTAAAGCAATGCTTACCTCCTATGATGCGGGCAAGGTTTTGCGTGAGGGCATAACCACCGTAATAGTCGGTAAGCCCAATGTGGGAAAATCCACCCTGATGAATTTGTTGAGCGGCGAGGAGCGCTCCATAGTAACCGAGGTTGCAGGTACTACCCGAGATATTGTGGAGGAAATGGTAGCTCTGGGAGATATAACCCTCCGCCTTGCCGATACCGCAGGCATACACGAAACCGACGATACAGTGGAAAGCATAGGTGTAAATTTAGCCGAAAAACGGATAGATACCGCTCAACTGGTGCTGGCTGTGTTTGACGGTACAAAGCCGCTTGATAATAACGATAAACGGATATTGCAGTCGGTAAAGGGTAAAAATGTAATTGTAATAATAAATAAAACCGATTTGGAAAGCAAAATTAAAGCTTCGGATTTTATCGGCTTTAAAACGGTGGAAATTTCAGCCAAGTTGGGAAATGGATATCCCGAGCTTTGCTCTGCTGTAGCGGAAATTTCGGGCACGGCTCATTTAGACCCCGACAGTGCCGTTCTGTTAAGCGAAAGACAGCGCCTTTGCGCATATAAAGCTTATGAAGGTGTCACCGAAGCACTTTCAGCGCTTCAGTCGGGCTGTACTATGGATGCGGTAGGTGTCTGTGTAGACGATGCCCTCGCCGCTCTTTTGGAGCTTACGGGAAAGCGTGTTACAAACGAGGTATCCGACGAAATTTTCCGCAAATTCTGTGTAGGAAAATAAACTTCTTAGGGTATTATTACCGCTATAGGACAAAATAAAAATTGACAAAACAGACTATTTTGTTTATACTTATATAGGTTGGGTGCTTTGCGCCCTTTTCAGGATGTTACCAAGGGGTAGACTAAAGGAATTTTAATTTTTATGTCCGTGTCCTTCGGATGCGGGCGGCAGTTTTCTGCCAAATTGAATTTACTGTTGACTGGAGTGCCTTTTGTTGGAAAAATTTATTATACACGGCGGTAAGCCCCTTAAGGGTGAGGTCCGCATAAGCGGAGCAAAAAATGCTGCAGTAGCCATTCTGCCGGCGGTTTTGTTGGCGGACAGCCCATGCGTCATAGAAAATCTGCCGAATATTTCGGACGTTTCGGCTATATTAAATGTTATGCAGTGCTTGGGAGCACAAATACGTCTTATAAACAAATCCTCGGTTGAAATCAACCCGCGTCATGTTAATTCCTTTGTGGTTACTAAGGAAATGGCGGAGGGTATGCGTGCTTCCAGTTATTTTTTGGGTGCACTTTTAGGAAGAATGAACCGTGCAAGGGTAGCACCTCCGGGTGGTTGCAATTTCGGGGTTCGTCCTATTGACCAGCATATCAAGGGCTTTGAGGCATTGGGTGCTAAAATTACCTTTGAAAACGGCATGGTGGACGCTAAGGCCGAAAAGCTTTCAGGAGCTTCGGTTTATCTCGACGTTGTATCAGTAGGCGCAACTATCAATATAATGCTTGCGGCGGTAAAGGCAAAGGGTCTTACCGTTATTGAAAATGCCGCAAGAGAGCCTCATATAGTTGACCTTGCCAATTTCTTAAACTCAATGGGCGCCAATATAATGGGCGCAGGCACAAGCGTAATTAAAATACGCGGTGTTGAACGTCTCGAAGGCACGGGCTACAGCATTATTCCCGACCAGATAGAGGCAGGCACATATATGGCGGCTGTAGTTGCCGCTAAGGGCGATGTGCTTATTACAAACGTAACACCGAAGCACTTAGAGTCCATTGCGGCAAAGCTTAAGGAAATGGGCGCCGAGATTACCGAGTACGACGAGGCGGTAAGGGTCGTTATGAATCGCAGACCACGCAAATGCAACGTTAAAACCATGCCTCATCCCGGATTTCCTACCGATATGCAGCCCCAGATAGCTACCGTTTTAGCTATTGCGGAGGGGACAAGCATTGTAACCGAAGGCGTGTGGGACAACCGTTTCCGCTACGTAGACCAGCTTACTTTAATGGGTGCCGATATTCAGGTTGACGGTAAAATGGCGGTTATAACCGGTGTTGAAAATCTCAATGCCTCTCCTGTAAAGGCGGTTGATTTGCGTGCAGGTGCGGCTATGATAATTGCCGGAATTATGGCTGACGGTAAGACCGAGATAGAGGATATAGACCATATCGACCGAGGCTACGAAAACGTAGTTGAAAAGTTTACCTCATTGGGTGCGGATATAAAGCGTGTGCCGATTATTGACAGCACACCTGTATACAAACAGGCATAATATATTCACGGGCGGATGTTTTCATCCGCCTTTACATTTTAAGGAGTTAAAGATGTCAAAAATTTGTCCGCTTTACAGCGGCTCAACGGGAAACAGTACATATATAGGCACGAAAAACGGCGGTATACTTATAGATGCAGGCGCTTCTATGAAGGGTATATGCTCCGCATTGGAAAGGGCAGGCGGTAGCTTAGAGGAAATAAAAGCGATAGCCGTGACCCACACCCACTCCGACCATATAAAGGGACTTACTACAATTTTGAAACGAACCGACATACAGCTTATCGCTACCGAGGGAACCTTAAAAGCCTTGCAGGAAATGGATAAAATACCGTCAGGTACTAAGGTTGCGCTTATTGGCGAAAACCACGTAGATGTTTGCGGAATTGAGCTTAACAGCTTCGCTACCAGTCACGACTGTCGGGGCTCCTGCGGATATACTGCCATACTGCCTGATGGCAAAAAGGTTTCGGTATGCACCGATTTAGGTGTGGTGACCGACAGCGTACGCTCTGCCATAACGGGCAGTGACGTAGTTTTATTGGAGTCCAATCACGACATAGATATGCTTAAAAGCGGACCCTATCCCCCTACCTTGAAGCTTCGTATATTGTCGGACAGCGGACATATATCCAACGTAGCCTGTGCGGCAGAGCTTAAAGGTCTGATAAACAGCGGTACCGCAAGGTTTATTTTAGGGCATTTGAGCCGTCACAACAACACACCCCTTTTGGCTAAAAGCTGTGCGGAGGCAGCTCTTATGGATATAGGTGCCCTAAACGGAAGAGACTGTTTGCTTTTTGTTGCGGCTCCCACAGATAACGGGGTAACTGTAATATGATAAAGGTAAATATAATAGCACTGGGCAAATTAAAGGAAAAATATTTTACCGCCGCCTGTGACGAATATATAAAACGACTTAAGGGCTACTGTAAGCTTGAAATTACCGAGATAGAGCCTGTAAAGCTGTCGGATAAACCCTCACAAGGTGAGATAGAAAAGGCTTTGGAACGGGAGGCTCGGCTTATTGCGGCTAAAATTCCCCAAGGTAGCACGGTTTTTGCTATGTGTATAGAGGGTAAACAGCTTTCAAGCGAGGCTTTTGCCGAAAAAATTGGAAATGCCTGCAATATGGGCAAAGGTATGACCTTTATAATCGGCAGCTCCTACGGATTATCCGAGGAAATTAAAAAAAGAGCCGACATAAAAATGTCGGTGTCCTCCATGACCTTTCCCCACAAATTATTCAGAGTAATGCTTTTAGAGCAGCTTTACAGAGGCTTTAAAATCAATGAAGGCTCGGCATATCATAAATAAAGAAAAAAATACTTGACCTTTAGGGGTGTGTATGTTATAATACTATCACCTCTGAAAGGTTCTTTTTTTTTGCAAAAGAACCGGTTGTTACGGTCTTTTGGCTTATGTTGTGCGTTGCTTTTCGTTTTACCGCTAAATGTTGTGAAACGGCACAAAATTCCAAGGGCTAAACCGAGGGAGGCGTTTACTTTTACAACAGAGTAAAAGCAAAAAATATTTCCGTAAAGCGGGAGGTGCCGTTATGAGAGTTAAAATCACTTTAGCTTGCACAGAGTGCAAACAGCGCAATTACAACACAATGAAAAACAAGAAAAACGATCCGGACAGGCTTGAAATGAACAAGTATTGTAGGTTCTGCAAGAAGCACACCCTACACAAGGAAACAAAGTAGGGAGGAGCAGAAATGAAAACTTTAAATAAGATTTGTCAGGTATTGGCAATCGTTTTAGGTTTGGCTTCACTCGTACTGTTCTTTACCGATTTTGCCGCTATCGTTACCGACGGAGCAACCGAAAAGCTCGTTGGAGCACAGCTTGCATTCGGCAGTAAATATACAACTGCCGCGGGCACAGCGTATGACATGGCAAAATCTGCACAGATTCTCTTTTGTTTCTGGCTGACTGCCATTGCGGCGGTTATGAGTATTTTCTCATTCAAGAGTAAAAAGCTTCGTTATGCTGTTCCCGGTCTTGGTGTAGTTTCAGCAGTTTATATGCTGGTTATGCGCCTTTCAAGTGCCGGTAAGTTCGTGGATTCACGTCCCATGGCTAACGTAACAAGCGTTTCTTACACGGCCTTGGTTTGGATGTTGGTTATAGCACTTTTCTTATTTGTTATAGCTTCTGCCGCATATCTGCTTATCGACGATTATATCGAGGTTGCGGCTTCAAAGGGCGAAAAGCTTACTATTCCCAAAAGAATTATTCGTTTCTTCAAGGATTATAAGAGCGAGGTTAAGAAAATCGTTTGGCCCGGTCTCAAAGAGGTTATTAAGAACACGGTTATCGTGCTTATTATGTGCCTTTTGGTCGGCGTGCTTATCTGGCTTATAGATTTCGGTCTCGGTCAGCTTTTGAACCTTGTTTTAGGTGCTTAAGGTCGGAGGTAAATAATGTCTGAAACACAAGCAAGATGGTATGTTGTACATACCTATTCAGGATATGAAAACAAAGTGGCAAGTGACCTTGCAACTATGGTTGAAAGCCGTGGTATGCAGGACCTTATTCAGGACATAAAAATCCCTACCGAAACTGTTACAGAGATTAAAGAGGACAAAAAGCGTGAGGTTGAACGCAAGGTTTTCCCAGGTTACGTCCTTATTAAAATGATTGTTACGGATGACAGCTGGTATGTCGTAAGAAATATACGTGGCTGTACAGGCTTTGTGGGTCCGGCTTCAAAACCCGTTCCCCTTACAGATGAAGAGGTAGCAGCCTTAGGCGTTGAAAAGCACAGCGTTGTGGTAGGCTACAGCGAAGGTGATAATGTTAAAATTATCAGCGGACCTCTTGAAGGCTACACCGCTACTGTTAAAACGGTTGATACCGCTAATAATAACGTATGTGTGGTTCTTTCTATGTTCGGCAGAGAAACTCCGGTTGAGCTTGAACTTGACCAGATTTCTTTGGCAGACGATTGATCAAGTTAATACGCAGTAATGCTTATTAAAGCCCCGACACAGGCTGTGTGTCACGGTGGGAGGGACGGAATATGACCGTTCCGCCAGGCATTGTAAAAATGCTGTTACCACGAATAATGGAGGTGCAAATAAATGGCTCAGAAAATCACAGGTTACATTAAGCTTCAAATCCCTGCAGGTAAGGCTACACCGGCTCCCCCGGTAGGTCCTGCTCTCGGTCAGCACGGCGTAAACATTATGTCGTTCACCAAGGAGTTCAACGAAAGAACAAAGAATGACGTTGGTCTCATCATTCCGGTTATCATCACCGTTTATGCAGACCGCTCTTTCAGCTTCGTTACCAAGACTCCTCCTGCCGCCGTTCTTATTAAGAAGGCTTGCGGCATCGAGAGTGCTTCCGGTACACCTAACAAAACTAAGGTTGCCAAGATTACCAAAGAGCAGATAAAGAAGATTGCAGAAACCAAAATGCCCGACCTTAATGCAGCAAGCATCGAGTCCGCTATGAGTATGATAGCAGGTACTGCTCGCAGCATGGGCGTAGAAGTAGTCGATTAATTCTCTCTTGTGGGAGGAAAATTCCGATTTAACCACTTATTGGGAGGTAAACAATGAAACACGGAAAAAAGTATAATGAAAGCGCAAAGCTTATCGAAACCGGTAAGTTTTACGATGTTAATGAAGCAGTAGAAATTGCGGTTAAAACCGGTACTGCTAAATTTGACGAAACAGTTGAAATCCATGTACGTCTCGGTGTTGACTCTCGCCACGCTGACCAGCAGGTTCGCGGCGCTGTTGTTCTTCCGAACGGTACAGGTAAAAAGGTTAGAACCCTTGTTATTGCTAAGGGCGACAAGGCAGACGCTGCTACCGCTGCAGGTTCTGACTATGTTGGTGCAGAGGAAATGGTAGCCAAGATCCAGAATGAAAACTGGCTTGACTTCGATGTTGTTATTGCAACCCCTGATATGATGGGCGTTGTAGGTCGTCTCGGTAAGGTTTTAGGTCCTCGTGGACTTATGCCTACTCCTAAGGCTGGTACCGTTACACCTGATGTAGCTAAGGCTGTTACCGAAGCTAAGGCAGGTAAGATTGAGTACCGTCTTGATAAGACGAACATCATCCACTGCCCCATCGGTAAGGTTTCCTTCGGTGCTGAAAAGCTTCAGGAAAACTTTGATGCACTTATGGGTGCTATTATTAAGGCTAAGCCTGCCGCTACAAAGGGTCAGTACATTAAGTCTTGCGCAATCGCAACAACAATGGGCCCCGGAATTAAGCTCAATGTAGCTAAGTTCGGCGTTTAATCAACAATAAAACCTCCCTTTATGGGAGGTTTATTTTTTTGCATATAAAACGAAAGCATTGATAACTCCGGCGCCGTGGTAAGAGGTTTCGTTAAGCATAAATTTGTTCAGGGGAGCACCTTTCTATATTAAATTTTTAATCTTACTGCATTATACAACAATGCAACATAATTTCAATTATTGCTTTGAGCCTCGATAATATTTTTTATAACATTCACGGCGGCATTACGGTAAGCGACAATATCCTCTTTACCCTCGATTACGGTGCCGACCACCCTTCTGCATGAGAGTGTAAGCTCTTCGCTAAGCCTTCCAAGGGTCTCATTTTCGGTAGCAGCATAAAAATCCTCGCCTAACTTTACCTCGGTTTCCTCAAAAAAGCCGCCGACTTCGTCGCTAAGTCCGTCAAAATAGGCGGCGGAGTCCTCGTCGGTTATAAAAAGCAGAGCGTTTTCCTCGGCCACTATCATAGCTTGCAGTTTTTGAAGGGTAGCATTACGCATGGTGATATTAGAGGATTCTTGCGAAACACTGCAGTTTACAACCTGAATGTTTACTTCGCCGTCACCGTTCACATCCTCGGTATACTCAGCAATATAGTCCGAGATAGCTGTGGTCTGGTCATCAAGGACGGGGGTATATGTAAAATAGACCACCTTAAGGTCGTATACAGGTCTTGTGGCACACTGTACCACCATTACCGCAATAAGAACGGTAATAGCGATTGCAGACAGAACAACCCACTTGCTGTAGCTCCAGAAGTTTTGGAATTTCTGCCACGGGGTTTTAAGCACGGTTGCGGTTTCGCTGGGTTTAGGACCTGCGTACATTTCACCTTGCTGCATTTTTTTAAGGTTGATAAATTCCTGACGGGCTTTGCGCTGTTCCTCTATAATATCATTTGTTTTCTTTTCAGACATTTTAACATTCCTCATCCAATTATTAAGAAAATTTTATCACAGTAATATAAAAAATTCAAGTCCGCCCACCTTAAAAGAGCTTGTCCGGCTTCAAAATTTACAACCGGTTTACAAATTTTTATTTATCATTAAAATTTGGTATAGTCTTTTTAGTGTGTAAACCTTGACGTAGGCAGAAGTGTCTGCACACTTGTTCATAAGCGTAACGACATATTCCTATATCTTCGAAAAAACCGTAATCGGTCTTTACGAATTTAGGGTGGTTGCAAAAATAAAATTCTTTATAGTGCTTGCAATACCAACATTTGACAAAATCCATAGTTTTTCACCCCTTTGGTATACTTAAAATAAGTATACTTACAACATTATGCCACAAAATAAGCTTAAAATATACTTAAATTAAGATTTTTGTGGTGAATGTATATGAGGAATAAAGAAAATAAACATTTAGGAATAGAAATAGATAAGGAATTACATTATAAGCTTCATTATATAGCTAAATATGAGGGACGTTCCGGTAATGGTGAAATAATATATTTATTGAGGAAATATATAGAAGAGTTTGAAAAAGAAAACGGCGAAATAGTTTGTGATTTTTAATAATACAACAAAAAAGCGAGCCTAAATGAAAGGCTCGCTTTAATGCTTTTATGGTTTATTCCTCGGTTTTTTCCTTGGAAAGAACATTATTAACTATTATACCGAGAATGAGTGCGCAGGCGATAGAGGTTATTGTAACCTTGCCGAAGGTAAGGGTCAGTCCGCCAATACCTGCAATAAGTATAGCCGACACTACAAAAAGGTTGCGGTTCTGGTTAAGGTCTACCTTTTGTATCATTTTAAGACCGCTTACGGCTATAAATCCGTAAAGTGCCATACAAACACCGCCCATTACGCAGGAGGGTATGGAGTTTACAAACGCTACAAAGGGAGCAAGGAAAGAAATGATTATAGCTCCCACAGCGGCGGCGATAATGGTGGCTACCGAAGCATTGCCTGTAATAGCAACACAGGCTACCGATTCGCCGTATGTGGTGTTGGGACAGCCGCCGAAAAGCGCACCTGCCATAGAGCCTACACCGTCTCCCAAAAGGGTGCGTGAAAGACCGGGGTCGGAAAGGAGGTCTTTCTCTATAATAGAGGAGATATTTTTATGGTCGGCTATATGCTCGGCAAATACTACGAATGCTACCGGCACATATGCGGCGGCAACTGTACCGATATAAGAGCCGTCAATCTGCTTGAATCCACCCAAAGCGGTAACAAATGTAAATTTAGGCAGGGTAAAGAAGGTATCTAACCTGAGACCGTCTGCCACAAGGGCGGTAAGGGGTGAAAAGTCGGAGATTTTAAGGGCATCGATATCTGCCGCATAGCCAATGGCGGTGAATATTGCCGCAACGGCATAGCCTGAGAGTATACCTATAATAAACGGGATGAGCTTAGCGGTCTTTTTTCCGTATGTAGAGCATATCATGGTAACGATAAGGGTAACTACACCGCAAAGCACCGCTATAACAGAATTTTCGCCCGTGGCATTTGACTTTTGAAGGTCACCTACTGCATTTCCAGCAAGGGAAAGACCGATAATTGCAACCGTAGGGCCTATAACTACGGCAGGCATAAGCCGATTCAGCCAATCTACACCTACAAATTTAACCACAATTGCTATGACTACATAAACAAGTCCTGCAAAAAATGCACCGATTATAAGACCTAAGTAGCCTACGGCTACACTTGCGGCACCTGCAAAGGCGGCGGTCATAGAGCCGATAAAGGCAAAGGACGAGCCTAAAAATACAGGACTTTTAGCTTTGGTAAAAAGCACGTAAACGAGTGTACCTACACCTGCACCGAAAAGGGCGGCGGCGGTACTCATAGCGTCTGCCCCTTCAAGAGATGCATTTCCGTTTATGATTACGGGAACAACAAGGGTGGCTGCCATAATGGCAAGCAATTGCTGAATGGCGAATACGATAAGCTGACCTAATTTCGGCTTATCTTTGACATCGAAAACCAGTTTCATTTTGAACATCCTCCTACTGGATTATAATATATATAAGGTATATTGGAATGTTTTTACACAATTCCGTATATACTATATATTAAAGGTGAGAATACGGCGATTTCCAATTAAATATAGCACAGTACCGTCTGTTTGTAAAGAAAATTTTTAAATTTTCTCACCCACGATATTTTGTGGGAAAATTGGGGTAAAGTGCAATATGCCCACCACTTTTAGTGGTAAAAAGGGCTGTTTTAGAGGGACTTTGCACCACTTCATGCGATTTTTGTAGGAGTGCACAAGTTATTTGTCAAAAAATGGGTATAAAATAGACTTTTAAAATGGTTACAACTTTGTAACTTTTTGTTTTTGGACATTTTATTCGTCAATTTGCACAAAACAAACCCGATTTTAAATTTTGACATAGTGGAAAACATTGAGTATAATACCCTGCGGCTTGAGAAAAAATCTGATGCGGCTAAATTTAGCCCATTAAAGGAGTTATTGGATGATAGAAAAAATAAAGTATCACCTGTCGGGACTTTTGTCTTGCAGGAAGATGCGTATCGGTTGTGTAGCAGTTATGACTGCAATAACAATCGTGGCTGTTACTTTACTAAGCTGTTCCATTCATACTGTAGAAATTTTCGATGGAGAAACCACATACACCGTACGCACTTTAAACAGAAATACCGCAAATGTTATGTCGGGGATAGACCTTAAGTATGAACGGTACAACGTTTTAGAAACTTCCGTAAACGGAAGCACAACTTCGATTGAAATCGCCTACACATATCCAGTCTATGTTACATGCGGCGATAACACGCAGGAAATTGACTTTTCCGGCGGCACTGTAAAGGACGCATTATTAAAGGCTGGCTACACAGTTGACGAATACGATATGGTAGAGCCTTCACAGGATACCGAAATTAAGGATACTGTTTATATAGACTATGTAAATGTAGACTATGTAAACGGAAGCTACACCGAGGAAATCCCTTATGAAACCGAGACGGTTTACTCGTCTAAGACCGAAAAGGGTATCACCACCACTACCGACGGTACAAAGGGTGTAAAGCAGATAAGCTACACCGAAAAGCTGGTAAACGGTGAGTCTGTAGAAAAGACCGTTACCGCAAGCACGGTTGTAACCGAGCCCGTAAATGCCAAAAAGGTAATCGGTACAAAAGAGGTTAAAAAGGCGGTTACTACAAGCGCTGATGTTAAATCTGTGTCGGTACTGTCACCTTCGAGTGCCATTGAACTGGACGCTAACGGAAATCCTGTTAATTATAAATCGAAAAAGACAGTACGTGCCACCGCATATACCTATACAGGCAACAACTGTGCTACAGGTGTTGCCCCCAAGCCGGGTTATATTGCGGTAAATCCCAACGTTATTCCCTACGGCACAAAGATGTATATTAAAACCGCCGACGGTAGCTTTATATACGGCTATGCAGTAGCGGCTGATACAGGTGGATTTGTAAAGAATTATCCTAACGGTGTGGATTTGTTTATGACCACCAAGAGCGCATGCGTTAACTTCGGTGTTCGTAATGTGGAAATTTATATTTTGGAATAATAAATTTTACTTGATTTTTATTGTACCTTGTGGTATAATATCTTTAGACTTTGTAAGAAAGGTGAGTGGGGCAACCCGCTCACTTTTGTTTTACAGTATTGGAGATGAAGTAATGGCAAGTGCCGCTGAAAGAGTATACAGCCTTATTAAGGACACGGTGGAAGGCTGCGGTGTAGAGCTTTGGGACGTACGTTTTCTTAAAGAGGGAGCATCATGGTATTTAAGGGTATTTATCGACAAGCCCGAGGGTATAACTATTGACGACTGTACCGATGTTTCTCACGCAATAGACCCCGTTATTGATGAAGCAGACCCTATAGATGTTTCGTATTATTTGGAGGTTTGCTCACCGGGGCTCGAACGTGAGCTTTCAAGACCCGAGCATTTTACCAAAATGCAGGGCAGAAAAATTAAAATAAAGCTTTACAAGGCTTTAGACGGTGTAAAGGAATTTACAGGCATTTTAATGAGTGCTGACGGCAATATAGTGCTTGAAACCGAAAATGGCGAATTGACCTTCACCGCAAAAGAAATTTCAAAAGCGCATTTGTGTGACTTTGAGTAATAAAAATTTAGAATATATATAACCGTTTGGAGGAATTGAGAAAAATGGCAAGAGGCAAAAAAACAGTAAAAGCCCAGAACGACAATTCGGAGTTTTTCGAGGCTTTAAAGCTCATGGAGGAGGAAAGGGGCATACCCCAGCAGTTCATCGCTGATAAGTTTGCAGAGGCGATAGTTGTAGCCGCCCGTAAGGATTACGGCGGAAATGATATTGTTTCCTGCGTTATCGACCCCGAAAATAAGATTTTTACCGTAACTGCAAGAAAGGAAATCGTAGATGAGGTGGAGGACAGATTTACCCAGATTTCCAAATCTGTTGCAGCTGATATTGACCCCTCGTCCCTTGAAAGAGGCTTTATAGATATAAAGCTTGACCCCAAGAAGTTCGGTCGTGTTGTAGCGCAGAATTCCAAGAACAATTTCCGTCAGGGGGTAAGAGAGGCAGAAAGAGGTCAGACCTTAGCCGAGTTCCAGAGCCACGACCGTGAGCTTCTAACTGCGGTGGTTCAGAAAATTGACCCCAAAACAGGAAATGCTATACTTACAATCGGTCATAACGAGGCGACCCTGCCGAAGTTAGAGCAGGTGCCCGACGAGGTACTGAGTGAGGGTGACCACATCAAGGTTTATGTTGTGGACGTTAAGGAAACCGAAAAGGGAGCAAGAATAATGCTTTCCCGTACACATCCGGGACTTGTAAAGCGTTTGTTTGAGACCGAGGTTCCCGAGATTTTCGACGGTACTATCGAAATCAAGTCGGTATCCCGTCAGGCAGGCTCCAGAACTAAAATGGCAGTTTACTCGCCCGACCCCGAAATCGACCCCATAGGCGCATGTATAGGACCCAAGGGCGCAAGAGTTAATAAAATTGTAGAAGAGCTTGCAGGCGAGAAAATTGACATTGTAAAATACAGCGAGGACCCTGTAGAATTTATTACCGAGGCGCTTTCTCCTGCAAAGGTTGTTTCTGTTGAGATACAGAGTGAGGAGCCCCGTGTATGTAAGGTCAGCGTCCCCGAGTCACAGCTTTCCCTTGCAATCGGAAACAAGGGTCAGAATGTAAGACTTGCGGCAAAGCTTACCGGCTGGAAAATTGACATTCACCCCGAAAGCGGATTTTTCGGTGAGTAAGGAGTCTTTGATTTGACACAGAAAAAAATACCTATGCGTATGTGTACCGGCTGTAGGGAAATGAAGCCTAAAAAGGAGCTTATCCGAGTTGTAAAAACGGTTGACGGCGAAATAAAGCTTGATACCACGGGAAAGCTTAACGGCAGAGGGGCATATATCTGTAAATCGCCCGAATGCCTAAAAAAAGCCCGAAAGGCTAACGCACTTTCCCGTGCTTTTGAAACCGCCGTTAAGGACGAGGTTTACATCACCCTCGAAAGTGAGCTTGATAATATTGAACAATAAATTATTGTCTCTTTTAGGCTTTGCAGCAAAGGCGGGCAAACTAAGCTACGGCTTCGAGGCATCTGTTTGGTCTATAAAGACAGGTAAGGCAAGGCTTGCCGCCGTATCCGAGGAAATATCCCCGAAAAGCCGTAAGGAAATTAACTACTTTGCAGATAAGTACAATGTAAAAATTACAGTCCTTAAGGGTGTTGACATAAAAACCGTATCGGACGCAGTGGGAAAAAATTGCGGAATTGTTACCGTGAACGACTGCGGGTTTGCCGATGCAATCCTCAAATGTACAGAGGAATTTGAAGGAGGAAATGCTGATGACGAATAAGTATAAGATTAGCGATTTAGCTAAGGATTTTAATATGAAGTCCAAGGACCTTATAGCTATCGTTGCCGAAATTACAGGCAGTGACAAAAAGTCCGGCGGAACGCTTAATGAGGAGGAAACCGCCCTTGTTTTCGCAAAGCTTATAAACGACAATTCGGTAAAGAGCTTTGACGAATACTTTGCTACGGGAGCGGAGACCCGTGAAAAGGCAAAGAAGGCAAGAGAGGAAGAAAAAAACAAAAAGCTTGCTGAGCAGATGGCTATTCTTGAACAGCTAAAGGCAGCTGCCGCCGCTCAAAACGGCGAGCCGAAAAAGGCAGAAAAGAAAGCCGAAGCCAAGCCTGAAAAGACGGCTGAACCCAAGACAGAGAAAAAGGCTGAAGTAAAACCCGAAAAGAAGGCAGAGCCTAAGCCCGAGCCCAAAAAGGAAGTAAAGCCCGAGCCTAAAAAGGCTGAACCCAAGAAAGAGGAGCCCAAAAAAGCAGAGGTTAAGAAAGAGGAGCCTAAAAAGGAGCACAAGCCCTCTGACCCGAAGCCCTTTACTTCACAGAAAAAGGACAAAAAGCCGGGCGCCGCTCCAAACAGAGGTCCTGCCGAGATACGCCGTGTAGATACCCGTACCTCAAATGTTAATATAGATAAGTACAACGAAAAGTATGAGACTATTGCCCCTGCCAACTCTATGAAGGATAACTATTCGAGAAAGCAGAAAATTAAGCAGAAGTCTCAGGATTACCGCCGTCCGCAGGGAGCTAAAAGGGAGACCGAGGCTGACAAGATGCGCCGTATGCAGCTTGAACGCATTAAAAAGACTCCCATTACCGTAACCGTAGGCGACGAAATCACCGTAGGCGAATTAGCCGCCGCTATGAAAAAGACTGCTGCAGAGGTTATTAAGGTGCTTCTTAAGCTCGGCATGATGGCTACCGTTAATCAGGTAATAGATTACGATACCGCCGAGATAGTTGTAACCGAAATGGGCGCTAAAATCGAAAGAGCTGTAGTTGTTACCATTGAGGAACAGATTATGGACGATACCGAGGATAACGCTGATAACTTAAAGCCCAGAAGTCCTGTTGTTGTTGTTATGGGTCACGTTGACCACGGTAAAACATCGCTTCTTGATGCTATCCGTAACACCGCTGTAACCGATACCGAGGCGGGCGGAATTACACAGCATATCGGTGCATACCGTGTAAATTGCAAGGGTAACGATATTACCTTCCTTGATACCCCCGGTCACGCCGCATTTACCTCTATGCGTCAGCGTGGAGCTATGGCTACCGATATTGCAGTGCTTGTTGTTGCCGCTGATGACGGTATCATGCCCCAGACTATTGAGGCTATCAACCACGCAAAGGCTGCCGAGGTGCAGATTATAGTCGCTATCAACAAAATGGATAAGCCTGAGGCTAATCCTGACAGAATTTTACAGCAGCTCACCGAGCACGGCTTAGTTCCCGAGGAATGGGGCGGAGATATTATTTGTGTTCCCGTTTCGGCTAAGACCCATGAGGGTATTGACAGTCTGCTTGAAAATATACTGCTTGTTGCTGAAATGATGGAATTAAAGGCTAATCCTGACAGACGTGCCAAAGGTATTGTTATTGAAGCCCGTCTTGATAAGGGCAGAGGTCCTGTAGCATCACTTCTCGTACAGAACGGCACCCTCAATTCAGGCGATATTATAGTTGCAGGTACTTCCGTAGGCAGAGTCCGTGTTATGACCAACGAAAACGGTGTAGAAGTAAAGACGGCTGGTCCCTCTGTACCTGTAGAGATTACAGGTCTTGCCGAAACACCCAATGCAGGTGATGCTTTTGATGCTGTGTCCGATGAACGCTTGGCTCGTCAGCTTGTTGAGCAGAGAAAGCAGAAGGCTAAGGAAGAAATATTCAACGCTAAGCAAAAGGTTACCTTGGATAATCTGTTCCAGAACCTTAGCGAGGGTGAGCTCAAAGAGCTTAATATCATCGTTAAGGCTGACGTTCAGGGCAGTGTTGAGGCTGTAAGAGAAAACCTTATCAAGCTTTCTAATGAGGAAGTCCGTGTAAACGTTATTCACGGCGGTGTAGGCGCTGTTAACGAGTCCGACGTTATGCTGGCGCAGACTTCGGGCGCCATCATAGTAGGCTTTAATGTCCGCCCCGATGCTGTTGCCAAAGCGGCGGCAGAGCGTGACGGTGTAGATATGCGTATGTACCGTGTTATTTATGACTGCATCGAGGAAATTACCGCCGCTATGAAGGGAATGCTTGCACCTAAGTACCGTGAAAATCAGATGGGTACTGTTGAGGTGCGCAGCGTTTACAAGATTTCAAGTGTCGGCACTGTTGCAGGAAGCTATGTTACAAACGGTAAGATAACCCGTGCCTGCCAGATACGTGTAGTGCGTGACGGTATAGTTATCTGCGAGGATAAAATTGCTTCACTTCGCCGCTTTAAGGACGACGTAAAGGAAGTTGCTCAGGGCTACGAGTGTGGTATCAGCCTCGAAAAGTTCTCGGATATTAAAGAGGGCGACATTTTCGAAGGCTTTGTTATGGAGGAGTATAGAGACTGATGGCAGGATACAAAATAAACCGTGTCACTTCAGATATTAAAATTACACTTTCCGAGCTTTTGCGTGAGGTAAAGGACCCGAGAATAAGCAAGCTTTTAAGCATAGTAAAGGTTGATGTCTCGGGCGACCTTTCCTATGCTACGGTATATGTCAGCGCCATAGAGGGCTTTGAAACCACCGTAAGCTCGGTAAAGGCACTTAAAGGTGCCGCAGGCTTTCTGCGCAGAGAATTGGGTGCGAGGCTAAAACTTCGCAAAGTGCCGGAACTCCGTTTTGTGGCAGACGATTCTATAGAACAAAGTGCAAATATTTCAAGGATAATCGAAAATTTCAAAGAGGAAAACACTAATGAAGAATAAAAAGGATAATTTCTGCAAGGAGCTAAGCCTTCGACAGACTGCCGCTTTTTTAAAAAAGCATGACAATTATATTATTCTTACTCACGCTTCTCCCGATGGGGATACGTTGGGTTCGGCATATGCCTTATACTATGCCCTTAATGAGATAGGCAAGACCGCATGTGTTATCTGTCCTGATGTGATACCCCAAAAATACGATTATTTTGCAAGAAAAACCGACCATGTATCAGCTCATAATGCCACAATTATTGCCGTTGACGTTGCTGATACACGGCTTTTAGGTGCGCTTGAAAACGAGTTTGGTTATATTGTTGACCTTAATATCGACCACCACGTTTCCAATACAAGATACGCTAAAAATCTTTATCTGGATGCCGACGCATCTGCAACGGCGGAATGTATTTACGAGCTTATAGCTCACATGAAGGTCAATATCAACGATGTTACCGCCAAGGCTATTTATACGGGACTTGTAACCGATACAGGCTGCTTTAAGTATTCCTCGGTTACAGCTAAGACCCATATGATAGCCGCCCAGCTTTACGAATATAATATCGATGCCCCCGAAATCAACCGCCTTATGTTTGACACTAAATCCAAAAAGCTTTTAGAGCTTGAAAAAATGGTGCTGGAAACGGCAGAATACCATTTTGACGATAAGTGCTTTTTGCTGACGGTTACTGCCGAAATGCAGGTGGAAACAGGCTGTAGCGGTACTGACCTTGAGGGTATTGCGGTTATATCCCGTAGTGTTGAGGGTGTAAAGGCAGGAGTTACCGTAAAACAGACGGGTGACGATGAGTTTAAGGTGTCTTTACGTACCTATCCTCCGTTGGACGCAAGTGCTATATGTAAGAATTTAGGCGGTGGCGGTCATAAGGGCGCGGCAGGTGCTACTGTTCACGGAACGCTAGAGGAAGTAAAGGCGGCTATACTTAAAGCTGTGGGCGAAGCCTTGGGGTGTAACTAATGCAGGGACTGCTTCTGCTTAATAAGCCCGAGGGTAAAACCTCCTTTTCGGCGGTTGCCGCAGTAAAAAGGTTGGCACATGAAAAAAAGGTAGGTCATACCGGAACCCTTGACCCAATGGCTACAGGTGTTCTGCCTATATTTTTAGGCAGGGCTACCGCTCTTTCGGGACTTCTGCTTGACGGGGACAAGCGTTATATCGCCGGTGTGAAACTTGGTATCACTACCGATACCGACGATATTACCGGTAAGGTACTCACACAAAATTCCGTAAATGTAACCGATGAACAGTTGCAAGGCGCTTTAGAGCACTTTGTCGGCAAACAGGAACAGATACCTCCGATGTACAGCGCCATAAAAAAGGACGGTGTACGCCTGTATGCATTAGCCCGTGAGGGTAAAACGGTAGAGATAACTCCAAGGAATATTGAAATTTACGGTATAGAGCTTTTGTCAGCGTTAGAAAATAATACCTTTGTAATTGATGTTCATGTGAGCAAGGGTACATATATACGCTCCCTTGCCCGTGATATCGGGGAATATTTAGGCTGTGGCGCTACCCTTACTTCACTTGAAAGAACCTATGCCGCAGGCTTTGATATTGAAAATTGTGTAAAGCTTGACGACCTTACACCTGAGAATATTTCGAGTTATATTCTAAGCGAGGAAACTGCTGTAAAGCATTTCCGTGAAATCGGGGTCACAGATAAACAGGCTGTCCGTTTTTGTAACGGCGGTCAGTTAGGTTTCGACCGAATAAAGATAACAGATATTAAAGACGGGGAGCTTTTCAGGGTGAAATACGGCGAAAAGCTTTTAGGAATAGGCATTGCCGAGTGTGAAAAACAATGGATTGCCATAAAATGTATACTTAATTATCCGGAGGGAGAGGGCAGATGAAAAACGCTTTGTGCTTAGGCACATTTGACGGGGTACATATCGGTCACCGTCAGGTGCTCAGTCTTCCTGATGACTGCCGAAAGATAGCTGTCACCTTTGTAAAATCCCCCAAATCCGTGATTTCGGGTGTGTGCGAGGCGATACTCACCTTCGAGGATAAATGCCGCCTCCTTAAAAAAGCAGGAATTGACGAAATTTACCCTTTGGAATTCCAAAAGGTCAGAGATATTCCTGCCGATGAATTTTTAAATTTATTATACAAAAAATATAACCCCGCAGTTGTTTCCTGCGGTTTTAATTATAGCTTCGGCAAAAACGGTGAGGGCAACACAAAGCTTTTATCTGACTTTTGCCGTGATAAGGGTATAGAGCTTAAATGCGTCGCCCCTGTAACGGTAGACGGTGAGACCGTCTCCTCAACCATTATAAGAAATTATCTTAAAAACGGCGAAACAGAAAGGGCAAATGCTCTGCTTTTTGAACCTTTTTCCTTTACCGCCCCCGTAAAAAAGGGCGACCAAAGAGGACGGACTATAGGCTTTCCTACAATAAATCAGCAGTACCCTAAGGAGCTGGTTAAAATAAAATTCGGTGTCTATAAGGCATCGGTTATTGCCGACGGTAAGGAATATTTGGGAATTGCAAATATAGGGGTACGACCTACCTATCCGTCCGATTATGTTATAAGCGAAACCTTTATAAAGAATTTTTCGGGCGACCTTTACGGAAAAAATGTAAAAATAATACCGCTTAAATTTTTAAGGGATGAGAAAAAATTCAGTTCTCTCGATGCTCTTAAAAAACAAATAGCGCAGGATTTAAAAAATATTTAAGGAGAGAAAAATGGCAGCTAAAAAGAAAAGAAAAACAACAAGCGCTAATACGCAAAAACGTGCCGCAGCAGAATACAGCGCCGGCAAACGTCAGCTAATGTCTGTTATATGGTTTGCCATATCGGTTTTTTTCCTTTGCGTAGTATTTATTAAGGGTCAGAATGTCTGGACCTGGATACATAACCTTATATTCGGCATTTTCGGAGTAACCGCATACTTTTTCCCGTTTTTGTTAGGGTTCGTGGCGGTCATGTATGCGCTGGATAAAATTAACGGCTCTTTAACTGTAAAAAGTATAGAGGCGGGAGTTTTTGTGGTATTTATAGGTGCGGCGGTGGATATTTTCTCCCGCCATGATGATACCCTTAGCTTTTGGGAGCACCTTACCCATGCCTATACCGCAGGAACGCATTTAAAAAGCGGCGGATTTTTAGGCGCTTTAATCGGTCATCCTCTTTACCTTGCCTTCGGTAAAACGGGAGCGGCTATAACTATAATACTTTTAATATTCGTTTTCTTTATGATAATTACGGGAACTACCTTAATTTCCCTTTTCAGAACGGTGTATAAGCCTGTTAAGACTATATCCGAGCAGGCTGAAAGCGTTTATCAGGAAAAAATGGAAAGGGCGGAACAGAAGGACGGTAAAAAGCTCAAGGTAATAAAGGGCTTTGACGTTGATATCCCTGTGGATGATATTCCCGAAAAACGTAAAAAGGTTAAAAATGATCTTAATGAGAAACAGCGTAAGGTTGTAAGTACATATTATGATGTTCCCGAAAAAGCCGCCCCTGCAGCAGAGGAACCCACAACCGAGCCCGAGGGGGCAGAGGATAAGAAAATCCTTAGCGATGCTCTTACTACCGCCGTTAAGGAAAATGCTCCTAAGGCGGAGGAGGAGAAAATCGATTTCACCGAGGAAACCCAAAAGTTTACCGAGGATATTTCGGATAATTTGGATGAATCGGCCGATAACGGCTATGTATTCCCACCACTTACACTTCTTAAAGAGGCTAAGGATGGTAATGCCGCAGCCGCAGGCAGCGAGGTCACAGCCGAGCATTTGGTTGAGACACTTCGTAGTTTCGGTGTAGAAACCCGTATAGTTAATATCAGCCGTGGACCTACAGTCACCCGTTATGAATTACAGCCCTGCGCAGGTGTTAAAATAAGTAAGATTACTAACCTTGCTGACGATATTGCCCTGAACCTTGCAACGGCAGGTGTACGTATTGAAGCCCCTATCCCCAATAAAGCGGCGGTAGGTATCGAGGTTCCCAATAAATCAAGCGACGTTGTAGGTGTAAGGGGTATACTCGAATCCCCTGCCTTTATATCTGCTAAAAGTAAGCTTACCTTTGCGCTCGGTCGTGACATCGGCGGTAACGCCATAGTTGCCGATATCGCTAAAATGCCCCACGGTCTTATAGCGGGTGCTACGGGCTCGGGTAAATCGGTTTGTATAAACTCTATCATTATAAGCCTTCTGTATAAGGCTACCCCCGATGAAGTAAAGCTTTTGATGATAGACCCTAAGGTGGTTGAGCTTGGTATCTATAACGGTATACCCCATTTGCTCGTTCCTGTTGTTACCGACCCCCGTAAGGCTTCGGGTGCCCTCGGCTGGGCGGTAAGCGAAATGGAAAAGCGGTATAAAATGTTTGCCGACCGTGGTGTCCGTGACCTTGCAGGCTACAACCGCTTTGTGGAAAATCTTAATGACCCTGAAATTCAGAAAATGCCACATATCGTAATTATTATAGACGAGCTTGCCGACCTTATGATGACGGCTCCTAACGAGGTTGAGGACTCTATTAACCGTATCGCCGCTAAGGCGAGAGCGGCAGGTATGCACCTTATTATTGCTACACAGCGTCCGTCGGTTGACGTTGTAACGGGTGTTATCAAGGCGAATATTCCTACCCGTATCGCTTTTGCGGTATCGAGTCAGGTAGATAGCCGTACTATCCTTGACTCCGCAGGTGCTGAAAAACTTTTAGGCAGAGGCGATATGCTCTTTAGCCCCGTCGGCTCTAACAAGCCTAACCGTATTCAGGGCTGCTTTGTCAGCGACGAGGAGGTCGAGGCGGTAGTCGAGTGTATTAAAAACGGCGGCACCGTTGCTTATGATGATGATGTTATGGTGGAAATCGAACGTCAGGCGGCGGTAGAGAAAAAGCAGAAAACTGGACTCCCTGAGGACGGTCCGTCCGACGACCCCATGCTGGACGAGGCTATAAAGGTAGTAGTGGAAAACGGTATGGCATCTACATCCCTTTTACAGCGTAAGCTTAAATTAGGCTACGCAAGAGCGGCTCGAATTGTCGACGAAATGGAGCAAAGGGGAGTAGTAGGACCCTATGAAGGCTCAAAACCCCGTAAGGTGCTTATAACTAAGGAACAGCTCATGGAACGTGAGGCTATGGGTGAGGAATAATGGCTAAACGGTACGCAAGCAGAAAACGGAAAATAGTCTCGGTTGCGGCGGCAGTCCTTTGCCTGATTATAGCGGTAGCGGTTTATACCGGCAACGGTAGGCTTTCCTCCTATTTTCATTCGGCGGTAGACACCTCTGCTAAAAGCTTTAATACTTCAAAGGATTTTGTCCGTTTTCTCGACGTCGGTCAGGGCGATTCAATACTTATTTACAGTAACGGTCGCTCTGCACTTATCGATTCGGGCACAGCAAACTCTGCTAACGATATATGCGAGGGATTAAAAAATTGCGGTATCAGCCAAATTGATGTATTTTTAATTTCCCACCTCCATGCCGACCATACGGGCGGTGTATCGAGACTTACCGAGGATTTTACAATTAAAAATCTCGTTCTGCCCGAGCTTTCTACCTATAGTGAGGGTATGTCCGCCGCTCAAAATGCAATAAACGCCGTTTCAAAGTCAGGCGGCGGAGTTTATAACGCAAAGCAGGGCATGAACTTTAATGTGGGTGAATTCGAAATAACCGTCCTTGCCTCCTACGGCGATGAGGATGACGAAAATAACCGTTCCCTTATCGTTATGGCGGAGATTGACGGTGCAAAATTCCTTTTCACGGGTGATGCTGAAAAGACCGCCGAAAAACGGCTCCTTAACGAGGGGCTGAACCTTGATTGTGATGTTTTCAAGGCAGGTCACCACGGCAGTAACACTTCAAATACTCAGGAGCTTTTAAAGGCAACCACCCCTGAATATGTGGCAATATCGGCTGGACTTGATAATATGTACGGTCACCCTCATTACGAGGTGTTGCAAAGCTTTAAGGAAATCGACGCAACGGTGCTCCGCACCGACCAAAGCGGCGATATAACCTTTTATGTTGAGAACGGAAAAATCACCGCCGACACCGAAAAATAAAAATTTGCAGAAATCAGTTGATATTTCGGCTGATTTCTGCTAAAATACTAAACAGTTCTTAATATGTATACGCCGCTTTAGTTAAATGGATATAACAAGCCCCTCCTAAGGGCTAGTTGAGGGTTCGATTCCCCCAAGCGGTGCCAAAATAATAATCCGTCTATACGAATTTAATCGCACAGACGGATTTTAAATATTTATCTTATTTTGTGTTAAGATACTCCCTTATTTCACT
Source organism: Clostridia bacterium (assembly GCA_017481865.1). Taxonomy (GTDB): domain Bacteria; phylum Bacillota; class Clostridia; order Oscillospirales; family Acutalibacteraceae; genus UBA737. The sequence continues at coordinate 36,180 of JAFUOL010000069.1, forward strand.
AAGAAAATATTCAGCGTTTTGGATTTGCTCTGAAACTTCTTCTTTCGATATTACAAAGAAATCATCATAATCACTATCTGTACGAATGTTAAAAAGCACAGAGATAATAAGTGAGAGCTTTGTATCAAAACATTGGTTTTAATATATAATCTCCTAAATTCCGAGATGATACCGCTGTGATGCTTCATATCAATATCATCAAAGGCTAATACTGACCTCATAGCGTGAAATATTGCATAGTATGAACGGTTAGCAGCACTTTTATAGCTTTTAGCATCAATAGCGATTTAGCAGCCGCAAGACAATCAACAGCGTGCTCATAGCGGGCATTCGATAAAGCTTTTTGTTCATCATACCGCATATTTAATGCCCTCCCTGATTACATTTTTATAATATGGCAAAACATCTGCATACTGTTTAAATTGTGAAAGCGGCTTAACAGTTACAGATACGGTAATATCGTGCTTCAA
>JAFUOL010000005.1 GCA_017481865.1 Clostridia bacterium
CCCACACCATTGCTATGCGGCGGGAGCGCTTGAGTTCATCCTCTCTGCGGATGGCCATAAATCTCAAAAGGACCTGAGGCATACCAAAATATCCGAGACCCCACGCCAACAGGGAGCAAATACTGAGCATACCGTAGGGAGAAGCCTCGCCGAACAGGGGATTGCCGGCCTCGACGAGCTGCTCGCCCGCCTCATTGAGAGTGGGATTTGCAATTCCGAAAAACTCTAAAAATCCGGGGATACTGCCTGCATTATCAATAACAGCACCAAGTCCCCCTGCGTTTACGGTACCGATAATTACGATAACCGTAAGGGCGATTATCATAACAATAGCCTGCATAAAGTCGGATGCGCTTTCAGCCAAAAATCCGCCGAGAATGGTATAAACCAGTACGAATACGGCGCCGACAATCATCATAACGATGTAGGGAGCTCCGAAAAGAGTTGAGAAAAGCTTACCGCAGGTTACAAGACAGCTTGCCGCATAAACGGTAAAGAAAATAAGGATAAACATAGCCGCAAGGGTCATAATTACCTTGTTTTTCTCACGGAATCTGTTAGAGAAAAATTCCGGCAGGGTTATCGAATTATTTGCCCTCACGCTGTAACGGCGCAGTCTCTTAGAAACCACAAGCCAGTTAAAATATGTACCTATTGCAAGACCTATAGCAGTCCAAGCCGCATCTGCAAGACCGCACCAATAAGCGACACCGGGCAGTCCCATTAAAAGCCAACCGCTCATGTCAGAAGCTTCGGCGCTCATAGCAGTTACCCAAGGTCCCAACGAGCGACCGCCTAAAAAGTAATTTTCAGAGCTTTTATTTGCTCTTTTGGCGAATACAACACCAATAACAATTACTACAGCCATATAAATGACCATTGCAATCAAAATCTGTAATGTTTTTCCGTCCATTTTTTACCCCTTCCTGATTAGAAAAATATTTTTTCCAAAAAATTCATAAACTTAATATATTTTACCACAAATATGAACAAAAAGCAAATAAAAATTAAAAAAATGCATATTTATTATAATATAAGGTTTTTTTAGGAGGCAATTATGGGAATTAAGAAAAATATAACGGCATTTTTGGTAATAGGTATTTTGGGGACACTTTTCCATTTTGTCTACGAATGGACAAACGAAAATTATATTATTGGCTTGTTCTTACCTGTCAGCGAAAGCGTATGGGAACATTTAAAGCTGATATTCTACCCTACTTTGATTTATTCAGGCTTTGAGTATTTCACCGTAAAAAATAAACCCGATAACTATATTCCTGCCGTAGCTGTTTCGATTTTTTGCGGTATGTTCGCAACAACGGCACTTTATTACATTTACAGCGGAATATTAGGCTTTAACATTAGCTTTATCGATATTTCAATATTTTTTATTGCGGTAATAATACTGCTTGTTAAGCGCAATAAAATACTCAACAGCGAAAAATTAAATACAAAAAATGCAGTCATAACCTCTTTAATTCTTTTAGGTATAACTGCATTTCTGTTCGCTGTCTGGAGCTATAATCCGCCCTCCCTCGGAATTTTCACGCCGCCTGTAAATTAAATTAGAAAAGGGCGCACTTATGTGTGCGCCCCTACAGTAAATCAATATAAATCAAAATTTATTATTATAATTTGAAATAGCGGTTTTGATGATATTAAGCGCTTCATCCCTGCCGCTTACCTCGTCTACAGCGGTAGTCTTGTTTTCGAGATTTTTGTAAACCTCAAAGAAATGGCGCATTTCGTCGAAAATGTGTTTAGGCAGCTGGTTAATATCACTGTAGCCATTGTAGGTGGGGTCGTTAACGGGAATAGCAATTATCTTTTCATCGTTTCTGCCGTTATCTATCATCTTAATAACGCCTATGGGGTATGCTCTGACTAAGGTTAAAGGCTCTAACTGTTCAGAGCACAAGAGCAGAACGTCCAGAGGGTCGTTATCGTCGCCGTAGGTACGGGGTATAAAGCCGTAGTTTGCAGGATAATGGGTAGAGGTATGCAAAATTCTGTCAAGAATTATATAGCCTGTCTCCTTATCAAGCTCATACTTCTTTTTACTGCCCTTAGATATTTCGATTACGCATATAAAATCCTCGGGAGAAATTCTTTCGGGGTTGATGTCATGCCAAATATTTGCCATTTTTATCACCTAAGCCTTTACTATATCAAATTTAAGTTCATTATCTGCCGAAATAGCTATTGTTTTTATAGAGCCCTCGGAATTGTCAACAATAATATCAACTATTTTGTTTTCAATTTCTCGTCTTATAGCGTTTCTAAGCTCTCTTGCGCCCCGTTTTCCACCTACACACTTGGCGGCTAAATATTTACAAGCCTTATCGTCATAATTCAGATCGATTAGCTTTTCTTTAAGTGCTTCCTTTAATTCGTCAAGCATCAGAGCAGAAATTTTAATTAGAGTTTCCTCACTTAACGGCGAGAACACTACTATTTCATCCACACGGGCAATAAATTCAGGGCGTAAAAAGCTTTCAAGCGCTTTAAGTGCCTTTTCCTTTGAGGCATCCGAAACGGTTTTGCCAAAGCCTAAAAGGTTTTCCGTTCTTTCACTTCCTGCATTGGAGGTCATAACGATAATAGTATTTTCAAAATTGACTGTTCGACCCTGTGCGTCGGTTATTCTGCCGTCGTCAAGAATTTGAAGCATTATATTAAGCACATCGGGATGAGCCTTTTCTATTTCATCAAAAAGAACCACCGAGTAAGGCTTTCTGCGTACCTTTTCGGTAAGCTGACCTGCCTCGTCATAGCCGACATATCCGGGAGGCGCTCCTATAATACGGGATACCGAATGCTTTTCCATAAATTCGGACATATCAAGTCTTATTAGTGTCTCGGGAGTATCGAAAAGCTGTTCGGACAAAACTTTTACAAGCTGTGTTTTACCCACACCCGTAGGTCCTACAAATATAAAGGATGCAGGGCGGTGCAGGTTACCCGTTTTAACACGGGAACGCTTGACAGCAGAAGCAACAAGCTTTGTAGCCTCCTCCTGACCGATAATTTTCTTGTTTAATTCATCCTCAAGGCTTGCCAGCTTTTTAAGGTCACTTTCCTGAATTTTGGAGGCAGGAATACCGGTCCAAAGCTCGATAACCTTAGCAATATCCATATCGGTTACGGTATTATCTGCTGCCAGTCCGCAAAGCGCCTCTGCCTGCTGTTTATATTTTTCAAGGTCTGCTTTAACAAGCGCCTGCTGTTCGTAATCGGGGTTTTCAACCTGAGCCTCTAACTCCTCTAATTTTACAGAGCACTCGGCAACCTTTTTATTTGCCACATAAAGCTCATCAATTGCCTTATTTTCAAGGCTGGCGCAGGCGCATGCCTCGTCAAGCAGGTCTATCGCCTTATCGGGCAGATACCTATCGGTTACATATCTTTCCGAAAGCAGTACCGCCTTTTTAACAATACTTTCAGGTATTGTAACACCGTGAAAGCCCTCGTAATAGCCCTTAACACCCATAAGTATGTCCTCTGCCTCTGCGAGAGAGGGCTCCTCAACGGTAATGGGCTGAAAACGACGTTCTAAAGCGGCATCCTTTTCGATATATTTGCGGTACTCCCTAAATGTTGTAGCGCCTATAACCTGAATTTCTCCACGGGAAAGTGCAGGCTTTAAAATATTTGCCGCATTCATAGAGCCTTCTGCAGAATCCCCTGCACCTACGAGGTTATGAATTTCATCAATGAAAAGAATTATATTGCCTGCCTGCTTTATTTCGTCAACCAAGCCCTTAACACGGCTTTCAAACTGACCTCGGAACTGAGTTCCTGCTACAAGACCCGTCAAATCGAGAAGATATATTTCCTTATCTAAAAGTCTTGCAGGGGCTGTACCGTCGGAAATTTTTAAAGCCAAGCCCTCTGCTATAGCGGTTTTACCAACTCCGGGTTCACCTATAAGGCAGGGGTTATTCTTACTCCTGCGGGACAAAATCTGTATAGTGCGGTAAAGCTCTTTATCTCTGTCGACAATACGGTCTATCTGACCGGCTTTAGCCTTTTCGGTAAGGTTAGTACAGTACTGCTCCAAAAATCTGCGTTTTTTCTTTTTTGGCTTTTCCTTGCTTTCCTTAGTTTCGGATTTTTCCTCGGATTTATTCGTCTGCATACCTGCAAGGTTACCGAAAATTTTATTTATAAAAGGCATTGCGGGGGCAGTGCCCAAATCAAAGGTTTCGTCATTTAAAGCCGCATCGTCCGACTCCTCATCAAGGGCCATTAAATCCATAAATTGTTCACTCATCTGCTCGATATCCTCATCGGATATATTCATGCGTTTGAGCATATCGTCCACAGGCTTTAATCCCATTTCCTTTGCACAAACAAGGCAAAGTCCGTTAGGCTCTGCGTTAGGGTTTGACATATCCGACAGAAAAACCACCGCCGGACGTTTTTTACATTTTGAACAAAGCTTCATTTTTTAAACACCTATTCCTTAAAGGGGTATAATTTCGGCAAAGAATTTGAAAACATAAGTTTTTTCAATATTTTCCGCCGTAAAAATAAGAAAACCGTTATTAAGGGAAACTATAAGGGAAATAACCATACAGAAAAGTATTGCGAAAATTATTCCCTTAGGGATACCTATAATACCGCCAAGCAGTCGGTTAGCCTTACCGATTATACTAAAGGAGAAAACACGGTTTATCATCTTTGCAAGGAATTTTACAACTACAAGTAGCACTACCATAATAACTATGGAATAAATAAGACCGAGAATTTGGGTAACTACGGGTCTTACTATTTCTCTTGAAGCGGTTGTAACAGCCGTTTCGGTTCCGTTTGAAAGATTTTCGGAAATCTTTTGGCTGAAATCTTCAACCGATAATCCTAACTTTGCCGCATTATCAACTATAAAATCGGGTATAGCGTTCCAAGCCTCATGCTCGGCGCTCTCCCCTACAGCCTCCACCGCCGCATTTACTATCGGCGGCTCAATTATTTTATCATATGTAGCCTCTGAAAGTGGTGTACTAATTGTAAACGTTAGAATAATTGCGGCAACAAATCCTACCACTTCTACCAAAACCTTTACAAATCCTCTTTTAGCTGACACTACAGCGCAGACTGCGATAATTGCAACAACTATTAAATCAATTACAAAATTCACTTTGCAGCTTCCTCCTCAAGCTTGATTTTTTCAATTTTATTATCGGTTATAACGCAAACCGTATTGGTGCCTGTAACCGTAAGAGCTACACCGCCGAATCCGCAGGTGGCCGTGCGAAGTACCGTCCCATCAGAACCCAGCAGATAAATTTCGGTATCGCTCATACAATAAATATGCCCGCCAAAGAGACGTATATCACTTATAATTCCCTTAAATTCAAATTCGTATTTTAATTTTCCCGTTTTTGAAAAGACTGTAATTTTATTATCCTGAGGGTCGCTTTCCCTCCTCCACACGGCAACCGTTTCGTGAGATGCGGCACGCAAAATTGAGATATTATAATCGCTTTTATACTCAGACTTAGCGTATTTATTCCACTTAACAAATTCCGACCCGTTTGATGTTACCACCGAAAAACGGGAGGTGGCTACTGTGTTTATATCGTAAACCAAGGTTTCAGAAAATTCCTCTGAAAATTCAGGTGTAGCCGATTTAAAATTTAAAACGCTTACCTTTGAATTAAATTCTCCTCCTGAAGCCGAAAAGGTGGAAACTGCGATTTTTTTCGTATTTGGAGAAATCGCAACGTTATTTACAACATCCTCAGCCGAGTACCATTCATACAAATTTTTATCGTATTTATTATAAACGCTGACTGTGCATGCATAGGTATCCGACTCTGTAACCAAAGCATAAGCGCCAGAATTTGAAATAGCGGCACAAATCACATTCTTTTCGGTATCCACAGTCTTTTTTAGACCTTTAAGGGTGAAAATATTAACCTGTGTACCGCCCTGACCGTAAAGCAAAGCGCCCCATTTTGAGGTTTTAAGCACAGGGTTTTCAAAGCCGTGGGAATACTTGAATAGCTCCTTACCCGAATTAGAGTAGGCACAAAGCCCTGTATCCGACAGAACGTAGTAATATGTGCCCATAGGTACAACGCTTAAGGTATCGTTACTTTCAAGCTCTATAGGATAGCTTCCCGAGCCGATTACTGCAACGGTATTTGACACTGTTTGTATAATGCCGGCAGGCAGTATAAGCTGAAAAACCAACACCAAAATAAGTACAACCGCCGCAAATGCAGAGAAACCCGTAAGCTTTTTCTTTTGTTCAAGCTTTCTGCCCCTTACCACCTTCATATTGCTTTCGGCTTTGGGCTTTACTGCCCTTTTGCCGCCGTCAGGGGTCATTTTAATATCCTCGCCGCCGCTTTTAGCCCTAGTCGCTGTTTTCGGACGGGAGGGAGAGGAAAATATTCTATTTCTACGTTTTTTTCTGTAATCAGGCATAAGATACCTCTTAATAAATTACTTTTTCTAAAAACAAGCCCTTTGCCGGAGCAGTAATTCCGGCATTTTCTCTTTTCTTTTCCGCTAAAATTTTCTCGGTATCGTTAGGGTCTATCTTACCGTCCGACACGGCAACCGCCGTACCTACAATAATTCTTACCATATTGTAAAGAAAACCGTCCGCCGTTATTTGAAGCTTTACCTTATTGTCCCGTTTTGTTACAAAGCATTCCTTTACGGTTCTTACGGTATCCTCTACAGTTCGTCCCGAGGAGGAGAAGGCATAAAAATCATGCTTACCGACAATTTTGCCGCAAAATTCATTCATTTTATCTATATCTAATTCCCGTTCTATCCGCCAATAGTAACGCTCTAAAAACGGGTCTTTAATTTTACTGTTTAAAATATTATACACATAGGTTTTGCCCAAAGCATTATACCTTGCGTGAAAATCACTCGCCACGGTTTTACAGTCGATTACGGCAATATCGCTTGGAAGCTTTGCCGAAAGACCCCTTATAAATGCATCCTCGGGGATATTATCGTCACAATCCACATGACAACAAAACTGTTTTGCGTGAACCCCTGAATCTGTACGGCTACAGCCGGTAGCACCTGTTTTAGTACCTAAAAGCTCACAAAGACCCTTTTGCAGAACCTCCTGAACGGTGATACCGTTAGGCTGTACCTGCCAGCCGTGATAATCAGTACCATCATAGGCTATAGTAAGTAGTACTCTTTTCATATAACACCTAAAGCAAAATATTCAAAAGAACAACAAAGCTGCCGTATAAAACACAAGCTACAGTTACCCAAATATCGGTGAGAGAAGTATGCATCTGTTTCATTCTCGTTTTTCCCTCACCACCGTTATAACAGCGGCATTCCATAGCCTCGGCTAAATCGGATGCCCGTCTTACAGAGGAAATAAGCAAGGGTATAAGAATAGGTATAAGCGCCTTTACTCTTTGTACCAAGCCTCCGCTTTCAAGGTCTGCTCCCCTTGCCTTTTGAGCATTCATTATCTTTTCGGCTTCCTCAATAAGTGTGGGAATAAACCTTAAAGCTATAGTCATCATCATAGCAAGGGTGTGAACCGCACTTTTAAGACCGATAAATTTAAGGGGAGTCAAAAGTTTTTCAATGGCGTCGGTCAAATCGTTAGGGGTTGTGGTGTAGGTAAGAGCCGAGCTTACAAAAATAAGCAGAGCAATTCTAAGAGCCATAAAGAAAGACCTGTAAATGCCGCCTGTGGTGACGGTTAATTTCCAAAATGACAGCAAAACCGTACCACCCTCACCGTAGAACAGGTTGATAATTGCCGTAAAAATAAGTACGGGCAGTATGGCTTTCATATTTTTAAGGTACATTTTAAAGGGTACTCGGCTTACAATCAGTACCAGAAGCACAAATGCCGCTGACAGTAGAAGTGAAAACATATTACCAGACACAAAGATAAAGACAATAAGTGCTATCATAAGAACTATCTTTACTCTCGGGTCGGTTCTGTGAATTAACGAATTGCTTTCAAAATACTGACCGAAGGTGATATCCTTAAGCATTACCGTCACCTGCCCTTATGCGTTTAAGCTCGTTTACTGCGGCTTCAACCGTGAAAATATTTTCATTTACGTCTATTCCCATGGCTTTAAGCTCAGCAAAAACACGGGTAACTATCGGAACATTAAGTCCTATCGCTCTAAGCTCGTTACCACGGGAGAAAACCTTTTCTACAGTATCGAACATGCAAAGATTTCCCTTGTTCATAACAAGCAGCTTATCAGCTAAAACCGCCATATCCTCCATACTGTGGGATATGATTATTACAGTAGCCCCCGTAGCCTCTCTATAGTCCTTTATTATTTTAATTACATTCTCCCTGCCCTTAGGGTCAAGGCCCGCTGTAGGCTCGTCAAAAACAATAACCTCAGGTCGCATCGCCATCACTCCCGCAATTGCAACACGGCGCTTTTCACCGCCCGATAAGTCAAAGGGAGATTTTTCCATATACTCAGGCTTTACGCCAACTATTCGGCAAATCTCTTTAATTCTGCTGTCTAATTCGTCACCGTCAAGTCCCATGTTTTTAGGACCGAAAGCAATATCGGCATAGACCGTTTCCTCAAAGAGCTGATATTCGGGATACTGGAAAACAAGCCCTACCTTAGAGCGGATTTTCCGTATTTCCTTAGGATTTTCCCATATATCCTCACCGCTAAACAGCACCTGACCGTCAGTAGGCTTTAAAAGCCCGTTAAGGTGCTGAACAAGTGTTGATTTACCCGAGCCTGTATGACCGATAATACCCAATATTTCGCCCTTTTCCACGGTAAAGCTTACGTTGCTTACCGCATCATTGACAAAAGGTGTATTTCCGCTGTAGGTGTGGGTTAGGTTTTTAACCTCTAAAACTGACAATTATTTTTCCTCCGAATGAAGCGCCGAGGCAATCTCACAGGCTGCTTCTTTTATAGAAATAACATTAGTGCTTACCGAAAAACCGTTTTTCTGCAAATTGTAAAGCAGTTCGGTAGTTTGAGGAACGTCAAGCCCTACCGCCTTTAACTGCTCCACATTCTTGAAAATTTCGGAAGGAGCTCCGTCCGAAATAATCTCACCGTCATTCATAACTACCACACGGTCGGCTTTTTCAGCCTCCTCCATATAGTGAGTGATTAAAATTACGGTTATTCCCTTTTCATGGTTTAATTTTATAAGGGTAGAAACTATCTCCGCTCTGCCTTTTGGGTCAAGCATTGCGGTAGGCTCGTCCAGCACAAGACAAAGAGGCTGCATAGCAATTATGCCTGCAATAGCTATTCTTTGCTTTTGTCCGCCCGAAAGACGGTGAGGTGTGGATTTTCTGAATTCATACATATCCACAGCCTTTAATGCCTCATCCACACGCTGACGAATAACAGAAGGCTCTAACCCTAAATTTTCAGGACCAAAAGCCACATCTTCTTCTACGATAGACGCCACAAGCTGATTATCGGGGTTTTGGAAAACCATTCCAACCTTTCGTCTTACTTCAAGCTCATTCGCCTCATCCTTAGTGTTAATTCCATCGACCAAAATGTCACCCAAGGTAGGCTTATTCAGTCCGTTAAGCATTTTAGCCAAGGTGGATTTGCCCGAGCCGTTATGACCGAGAATTACCGTAAAGCTGCCCTTTTTAATATTAAGGCTCAAATTTTTAACGGCGGTATGCACCGTTTCCTCGTCGGTATATTCATATGTCACATTTTTTACTTCAATTAAATTATCCATTCTATCTTTTCCAAACAGTAGTATTTCCGCAAGGAAGGCTTATGCCTTTATTGGTGATATTAAGTCCTATTTCGTCGGTGAAAACCTCTGAGCCCCTATTACCCACAACATATTCCTTTACCATATAGTTAAGAATTGTAGGAGACAGTCCGCCTGTATAGGAATTAAGGAAAAAGAATATCGCATCGTCCGATAAAAGCTTTCCCGTTTCAGAAAGCAGCTCTGTTAACTGCTGCTCTAACTTCCATACCTCTCCGCCGGGTCCTCTGCCGTAGGAGGGCGGGTCCATAATAATGGCATCATAGGTATTGCCACGCCTTATTTCCCTTTTTACAAACTTCATGCAGTCGTCCACAAGCCAGCGCACATTACCGTCTGCTACACCGCTTGCCACGGCATTTTCCTTTGCCCACTGCACCATTCCCTTAGATGCATCCACATGGGTGACCTTAGCCCCTGCTTTTAGGCATGCAACTGTTGCTCCGCCTGTATAAGCGAAAAGGTTAAGAACCGATACAGGTCTGTTTGCCTTTTCAATAAGCTCACGAGCCAAGGTCCAGTTTACCGCCTGTTCAGGAAAAAGTCCCGTATGCTTAAAGCCCATAGGTTTAAGCCTGAAGGTCAGGTTTTCATAGCCTATACTCCAGACATCCGGCACCTTTTTAAGGGTCTCCCAATATCCGCCGCCCGAATTTGAGCGGTGATAAACCGCATCAGCCGAATACCAGCGCTTATCGGTACGCTTACCCGACCATATAACCTGTGGGTCGGGACGGATTAAAATAACATTGCCCCAACGCTCCAATCGCTCGCCTGAATCGGCATCAATCAGCTCGTAATCCTTAAAGCCTGTAACCGTCCTCATTATGCTTTAGCCTCTATAACCCGTGCTACCTGCTTTGCAAGCTTTTTGATTTCGGCAATATCCTCGCCCTCCAGCATAACACGGATAAGAGGCTCAGTACCCGAGGCACGTACAAGTATTCTGCCGCTGTCGCCCAAGGTTTCCTCAACGGTCTTTATGGCAAGCTTAATATCCTCGTCAGTATTAAGCTTAGCTTTAAGCTCATTCGGAGCTTTAATATTGACAAGTGTCTGGGGCAGTACATTCATAA
>JAFUOL010000070.1 GCA_017481865.1 Clostridia bacterium
CGGGTTTTCTGTATCATCCTTTATCCACACCGCAAAGGTTTGGTGCCATTTATTAAAAACAGCACCCTTGCACGCAGATACAGCAAGGATGTTTTTTGAAAATTCCTGATTTTTTACATAACATTCGTAAGGGGTATCACAGTGTAGGTCAAAAAAGTCCATAAAACCACCTTTTTATAATGCGGAATTCGTAATTCAGAATTCGGAATTAAAGGTGTGGCGCTTAAGCGTCACATTTTTATAAAGTCGGCATAGCCGACACCTTTAATTACGCATTACGAATTCATAATTCCGAATTAAATTTTTATTTAACCAAAACATAAAACAGTATCGCAATAAACTGCAAAACCGAGCCTATCACTACAAATATATGAAATACCGAGTGCATATATCTCACGGTTTTCTTGCCTGCTATACCGTATAGCACAGCGCCTATGGTATAGGCTATTCCGCCGGCGAGAGTCCACAAAAATCCCTTTGTACCTATTGCCTCTATAGCGGCTTTTCCTGTAAGGATAATACACCAGCCCTGCACCAAATAGCAGATAATTGAAAATACATTATACTTCTTTAAATCAATAGCGTTAAGGGTAATACCTAATGCCGATACTCCCCAAACAACACCGAAAACCGTCCAACCCATAGCGGTATTATATTCTCTTAAAGAGGTAAGCGCTATAGGAGTATATGTACCCGAAATCAAAATAAATACCGAGCAATGGTCAATTATCTGTAACACCTTTTTCGCTGTTTCGTGTTTTAATCCGTGGTAAATGCTTGACATAGTGTAAAGCAGTATCATTGAAAAACCGTAGATAAAGGAGCCTACCACCTGATAGGGGTCGCCGTTTAAAAAGGATTTTATAACACACAACGCACATACCGCCACGCCTATACCGCCGCCGACTATGTGGGAAACCATGTTGAAAATCTCCTCACCACGGGTATAGTCGGGGAGATTTCTGTCAATAAGCTTTGTTCTTTGCATTAGGTACCTCCAAGGTAAATTAAATTGCCGCATTTTAGTAAAAGTAACTGTCGAAAAATGTCAAATTGCTTTACATAATTTTTTTATGGTCATTATTACGGAAGTGGGTTTTTTCCAACTTATTCACAGAGTTTTCCACCGGAATTTTGCCCCAAAACCGAATTTTTCGGGGGACAAGCCTTAAAAATGTGGATAACTCTGTGGATAATGTGGATAACTTTTAAAGGTTTACGTGGTTGACATAAATCACATTTTGCCTAAAAGTTTGTCCATAATTTCAGGACCGTGAGAAACGAAAATGCCCGTAGTCTCAGCCTCGGCTTCGGTAAAGGATTTTACACCGTTTTCAGCCTTCCTGCTGTCATAAATCATGTAGGGTACGGGTGCAGAGGAATGAGTCATAATCTCAAGGGGTGTGGGGTGGTCGGGCATAATAAGTATACGGTAATCGTCACCGCAGTTATCGAGGTATTCGAGCATAAGCTTTAAAGAACGGCTGTCAATCATTTCTATTGCCTTTACCTTGTTTTCAGCCTCGCCTCTGTGACCGCATTCGTCGGGAGCTTCAAAGTGAAGGTATACTAAATCCGCTCCCTTTTTAAAGCTATCTATTCCCGCATTGGTTTTACCCTCAAAATCGGTGTCTATGTAGCCTGTAGCGCCTGCAACCTCGGGGGTCTCCATTCCGGCGCAGATTCCTATACCCTTAAGCAGGTCAACTGCACTTACAACAGAACCCGAAACACCGTTCTTTTCTTTGAAGTTTTCAAGCATTGGCTTTCTGCCCTCGCCCCAAAGCCAGATGGAATTAGCCTCGTTAAGTCCCTTTTCACGGCGTTTAAGGTTAACGGGATGGTCTTTTAATATGTCGTAGCTCTTTTTCATAAGGTCGATAAGGGGCTTCGCATTTTCCGATTTACTTAAATACTGACCTATAACTCTGCCGCTTATATCGTGGGGAGGGGTCATTTCTCCTAAATCGGTAGTACCGTTATCAACTACCAAGCAGTGACGGTAGCTTACTCCGCCGTAGAATTTATAAATTTCGTTACCCAGCTTTTCCTCTACGGTCTTGATAATTTCGTGTGCCTCTGCGGTAGAGATATCGCCCGAGCAGTAGTCCACCATGGTTTTATCCTCATAGTTTTCCTCGCCTGAAAGGGTAACTATATTACAGCGCAAAGCCACATCGGTTTCCTTTAAATCCACACCGATAGATGCCGCCTCCAACGGTGAACGGCCTGTATAGCAAACCTTAGGGTCGTAACCCATTACAGAAAGGTTTGCAACATCACTTCCGGGTTTAAGTCCGTCGGCTACAGTACGGCAGATACCAACCTCTGCCTTTTGGGCTAAGCTATCCATAAAAGGCTTGTTTGCGCACTCCATAGGGGTTTTGCCGTTTAAGAATTTTTCATTTTTGGTATCAGCCATACCGTCACAAAGTAAAACCAGATATTTCATTAAAATTCCTTCTTTAAAAATAGATTTTCCATAATTATACCAACTAACCGCCTTATTGTAAAGTGAGAGAAGTAAAAAATCTCTCTACTTTACTTGAAAAGAACGGTAGAATTTGATAATATAAATTAGAATTTAGATAAATAACAATTTGACAACTAATATTTCGTAAATTATTATCGCTTATTGATGGGCGTTAATAAAATTCTCTAAAAATCTTGCAAGTAAAGGGTTTTCAGCAAACAACTCGTTTCAATTTGTTATGACTTATTATTTCGTTTTACCCTTGCCGAAAGTATTATAAGGGCAAAATCAACTTTTACCCGGTTACAATATTCAACTTGGAATATGTGATGAGTATATTTCTGTATTTGATGTAAAGCAGTACGCATCAGATATGGACTGTTTTCAACCTTTAATGGAAAAGTTCAATGAAAAAGAATTCACATATCTTTACAGTAGACCTGTAAGAGGTAACAAATACGGCAGAACAGAAGAGTTATACCAATGTGAAGATTGTTCTAATTGTTCTCATAAAGAGGTTTTAGGTAATCTTAACTGTATTCGCGGTTTTAACCTTCATAAATACCACTTAAAAAGCCAAACCAAACAACTTGTGGCTTGAAAAACGGAAAGTTATCCACACTATTAACCGACAAAACAGTTCGGTCTGATTCTTGTACCCTAAAACACCGATTTGGGGTGAATCAATTATCGTTTTGACATCTTTTCAACCAAAAAGCATCCGAGGTCCACATTTAACCGTGAACCTCGGATTTTTCAGACTGTTTTTTTACAGCGCCTTTTAATTTTA
>JAFUOL010000071.1 GCA_017481865.1 Clostridia bacterium
ATCAACACATGCCTTGTATGCAGGAAGATAAAATTCTCGCAAAATATGTTCGGAAAGTTCGACCTGATTGTAATCTCTGCCGGACTCTGCACCGCCGTAAGCAGCGTAATGCTTAACACAAGTTGCAAGACCTCCTGATTTACTCATATCTTCCCCGTGAAAGGCTTTGATTTGAGCCGCTCCCATAAGAGCATTGAGCATTGGCTCCTCTCCGCAGGTTTCCATTACTCTGCCCCAACGAGCATCCCTGGCATAATCCACCATGGGAGTAAAGGTTACCTGAACACCGGCCGAGGAAGCTTCTTGCGCAGACATTCGGGTACACTCCTCCACAAGAGCCGTATCAAAAGAACTTCCCAAAGCTAAAGGAATCGGGAAAATCGTCCTATAACCGTGGATAACATCCATCATAAACACCATTGGTATTTTGTTTCTGTCACCCTCTAAATGGCGCTTTTGAAGTTCGCACATTTCCTCAGCATTTTCAAAATTCAGAAGACTACCTATTCGGTATATATCCTCATCATTCAAACCGTTTTGGATCAAAGGTCCCGTAATACCGGCATCGGAGTTTATAAATACACTTGCATTAAACTGTGAAAGTTGACCGATTTTTTCATCAACCGTCATTTGATTAAGTAAATTCTTTAAATCCCTCATTATAATAGGCCCCCTTAAGCCAAATTTTTATTTGAGTATATTTATGGTAATAAATATAACACCTAATCGGTAGAGGCATTGTTTTATCTGTACTTTTTAAGTATTAAACGCAGACTTTTATATTCTACATCGTTTATGAAAACAATTCCCCTATTCATCAGGTAATCGCCGCCGTAAATCTCACCGTCAAGTGAATAGACAGCATTGTCATCAAGACCCTCCAAACGTATATACTCATTCGGCGCATTAGGTATAGCCTTTTTACTGTCAATGCAAACAACTACAGTATTTTTATCCTCTGATATAAATTGGATAACCGACAAATTAGTTTCAAAAGGAGATTTAAGTCGGTAGCAGTCGCCTTTGTGAAAAATATGCTGTAATTCTTTGTATTCAATTATTGCCTGCCTTGCAGTTTCAAGCTCTTTTTCAGTACACTTATTAAGGTCAAGCTCAAAGCCGAACTGTCCTGGCATTGCAACGTTACAACGCATTCTAAACGGAGTTGTTCTGCTTACCTGATGATTGGGACAAGCCGAAACGTGAGCACCCATTGCCGAATAAGGATAGACTATACTTGTACCGTACTGTATCATGAGTCTTTCTACCGCATCGCTGTCATCGCTTGTCCAGGTCTGGGGCATATAATAAAGCATTCCGGGGTCAAAACGTCCGCCTCCGCTGGCACAGCTTTCAAACAATACATTCGGAAATCTGTTTGTTATTGTTTCGAGAACATAATATAGTCCCAGCATATAGCGGTGCATTACCTCACCCTGCTTTTCGGGCGGTAACAACGCCGAGCCTGCCTCGGTCATATATCTGTTCATATCCCATTTGACATATTCAATATTAGCCTTGTTAAGCACCGCCGACACAGCTTCTATTATATAGTCGCATACATCCTTGCGAGACAAATCGAGTGTCAGCTGATTTCGCACAAGGCTTGATTCTCTGCTTTCAACATGCAAAACCCAGTCAGGATGCTTTCTGTATAGATCACTATCAGGATTGACCATTTCCGGCTCAAACCAGAGACCGAAACGCATACCAAGAGAATTTACTTTATCTGCAAGACTTTTAAGACCGTTTGGCAATCTATCGGGATTTTCGTACCAGTCTCCAAGACCTGCCTTATCGGTATTTCTTGCTCCAAACCAGCCGTCATCCAGCACCATTGTATCTACCCCTATTTCAGAGGCTTTTTTCGCAATTTCTACCAGCTTTGCTTCATCAAAATTAAAATAGGTAGCTTCCCAGTTGTTGATTAAAACAAATCGTTCGGCATCTCTGTATTTACCTCTGCAAAGACGGGTACGGTAAAGCTTGTGATAAATTCTTGACATACCTCCAAGACCCTCGAGTGAATAAGTAAGTACCGCTTCGGGTGTTTGAAGGCTTTCGCCATTTTCGAGAACGAACTCAAATTCAAAGGGGTTTATACCGATATATGCCCTTGCGCAGTTATATGCGTTAAGCTCTACACCCGCAGTAAAATTACCGCTGTAAACGAGGCTGAAGCCATACACATCGCCGTGATTCTCGGTTGCATCCTTATCGCATATTGCTATAAACGGGTTGTGATAAGCACTGCTTGCACCCGAACGGCTGTCAATATTCTGATTGCCGTGGACGATTCTCCGTCTTGTGATGTGACGTTCTCTACACCAAGTACCGTCAAGGTGAAGTATATCACTTTCATCCATACCGTAAAAATCGACCGTAGCGGAAAGGGCGGTATTAAGTAAAAGACGTTCGCCGTTATTAACGATTTTTACACTTCGGGTTATAGCGTCCAATTCATCGAAAACAGTATAAGAAAGATACACATCTACCGTCTTGACGCTATCAAAAAGCTGAATAATAAGGGTTTCGGCTTCATTTTCATCCACACAATAGGTTGCTGGCAAACCCTCTAAAGAAGGCTTGCCTTTTACTATTTTGTATCCCTTATATATTAGCTTACTTATTCTGCTGCCGTCAGAATATACCGCACCGAAAGATGGCAAACGTGTATCAGCATTGCCGTAGGTAGAATACTCAAGAGGCATATCCTCTGTTGAAAACTCTCCGCAATCAAACCCCGTTAATGTTCTGCGTTTAAATTTAAGGCAATAATCGTTTTTTAAGGTAGGATTTATTCTTTTACCCCAATACAGATGCACTAACACCTGATTATGAAAAACACACATAGCATATGTAGTATTTTGAGTTTCCAGATAAAATATCTGCTCTTTTGAATCAAAAGAAATCATAAAGCACCTCCGAAAGGGTCATTCATTGCAATTTTTAGTTTATTTGATATTCTGTATAAATTTCGGCACAAAGCGGCAGATTTGGATTAGAACCTGCAAAAACCGCTACCTTTGCAGGTTCAATTTCGTATATGTTTTTCTGTGTATATATTTTCAATTCATTAAAGCCGAGAATAAAATCCACTTGTTTTGTTTCGTTTGGGTTCAGTTCAATCTTTTTATAGCCCTTCAATTCAAGACCACGCCGACGAATGGTATTACCGCTGCCTCTTATATAAAGCTGTACGACTTCTCTACCTTTTATATCCGAAACATTAGTTACTGTAACCCAAATCCTATACTTATTCTTTTTTAACTTTTCTACTTTAATATCATCATATCTAAACTCAGAATATGACAATCCGTAACCAAACGGGAACAGCACACGTTTTCCAGTATCACAATAATTCATACTGTGGTCGCTGTCTCTTTTTCCGTCTACCGATACTCCGATTCTGTTATAGTAAACCGGCAAGCAACCGGCAGAAGTCGGAATAGATACAGACAACTTACCGGACGGATTTACCTTGCCTGTTAGAATATCAAAAAGGGCATCTGCGCCCTGCTGTCCCGAATAAAAGGCCGCAAGAAGTGCATCTGAAATTTCGTTAATTTTATTAAGGATATAAGGTCTTCCTCCGACAAGAACAGCAATAACAGGCTTGCCTGTTTCCTTTAATCTCTCTATAAATTCAATTTGGTTACCTGGTAGTTTCAAATCAGCAACATCCAAGCCTTCGCCGCAATCCATAAAATTTCTCGACCCTATAACCCCTCCGTTTAAGCGGTCATAAACAGTTTCGCCTGTCATTCCCGAGGAATTACCGCCTATTGTAACTATTGCAACATCACATTCATCACATATCTTTAAGGCATTTTCAAAATCCTCGTCACTGCCTCTAAAATCCCAACCTTTTGTATATTTACAATTGCCGAAGCCATCCGTAAATACTTCCTTTATGCTACGCATTTCCTCAGGTGAACGAAAGGCTGTATATGAGCCAAGCTGATAATAAACATTTGATGCGTGCAGTCCAAACAAAGCGACCTTTGTTTCGGGCTTTAGCGGCAAAATACCGTTATTTTTAAGCAAAACTGCGGATTCAGCCGAAGCCTGATAAGAAAGCCTTTTCTGCTCGCCCGAAGCTAAATATTTTTCCAAAGCACCGTTTTCTTCCAAGTAAGGGCAATCAAAAAGCCCTATTTCAAACTTCTTTTCAAGAACGCGCATAACCGCTCTGTCTATATAGCTCTCTTCTATAATTCCATTTTCACATGCATCTATAAGCTTTAAAAATGCTCCCTGATCAGCTAAACTTATATCAACACCCGAACGTATGGAAAGCACTGCGCCCTCTGCCTCATCCAGACCCAACTGGTTAATATTACGCTGTACGGCAAATCCGTCAGACAGAACAATACCATCAAAACCCAGTTCGTCACGCAAAACATCTTTTAGTAAATATGAATTAATGTGACAAGGAACACCGTCAACAGAATTATATGCCGCCATAAAAATATCCGCGCCCGACTTTACGGCTTTTTCTACAGACGGTAAATAAATATCATGCAATTCTCTTTTACCGATATTAACCTCTGCCGCATTAAGACCGCCCTCGCCGTCGCCTGTAGCACAGTAATGCTTACAGCAAATAAGAGCGCTCTCGCTTTTAAAGGCTTTTACACCGCTTTCGGTATATTTTGCCGCAAGATACGGGTCCTCAGAGAAAAACTCCTCTGTTCTGCCCCAACGGGGGTCTCTTGCCATATCAAGCATAGTAACAAAGCCGATATGATTTCCCGAAAGCTTTATTTCTTTGCTAACGGTTTTCATAATCTTGCCGTACAATTCATGGTTAAACATACAGCCCATTGCAAGATTAGTAGGGAACATCTCACTCCCCAAAGCGTGAACACCATGATTAGCTTCAACCTCTATAAGTACAGGTATCGGTATTCGGGAATTTTCAAGCACATATTTTTGTATTTGATTAGCAACTCTAACACGCTGGTTAGGCTCTATTCCCTGACCCCAATTATGCTTTGTGAAACCATCGGCACGAAGAATGTTGCTGAGTGCTCCAAACGCACCGTAATCCTTTACAAATTTTTTTAGCTCGTCATCAAGGATGAAGTCATCACCATTTCGGGTAAAGCACCTATAACCTGCAACGGTTTGTGAAAGCTGAGCTACCTTTTCCCTGAGGGTTAGCTGCTCTAAAATTTTTCTTGCTTTCTCACAATACTTTCCCAATCTGTTTCCCCCTTTACATACGGCATTAAAAATTTATATTTAATAAATTCTGATTTCAGGAATAATGGCTTTATCGAAATTTAAAGCCTTATTTACTGTTATTTTTACAGCCTTTGCTGAAACACAAGTAAAATCAGCAATTATAAGACGACTGTAATTATCCTTTACAGTCGACACTTTTTCCCATTCGGCGTCCTTCAAAACATATACATCCAAATCGGTTATCATAGCATCAAAAGCGGGACTAGGTTTAAAGCCGAATAACGGAACATCAATGGGAGTTTTTACTGTGATTCGCACCTGACTTACATTTTCTTCTTTTTCAAATTCAAGTATTATGCTTTGTGGTAATACTTTTTCCGATACCCACGCATAGGGTTTGCCTTTAATTCGACGAGATTTACCGCTTATTACATTTTGAGGCACGCCGTTTTCCGTATGAGAATCAGCAGAAATTTTTGCAGTCAGTGCTAAATCATTTTCATCGGTGTTGCTGAAATTTATAAGAGTTTGGTCATCCTTTAAAAGTAATTGCTGTAATTCAGCAATTCGGTTTTTACCAAGCTCCCGCGGCATTACACAATGCTTTTTACAAAGATATGCCGCCGTTCCCACAGCCTGACCCATTGTAGCAGTTGTAAGCTGAGTTCTGGTAGAGCCAAGAGCCATATGAGTAACGCTTATACATCTTCCTGCCATCATAAGATTATCTATATTTTTTGAATAAAGGCATCTAAAAGGAAGCGGTGTGGGTTTAACTGACTGATTAGAGAAATATGCACCGTCTTTACCTGAAAAAATTCCTTTTACATGGTGCACATCAAGCCGCCAACCGCTATAACATACCTCATCTTCAAAATAAGCGTTTACATTGAAATCATTTTGATTCATTATATAATCGCCTATAAGCCTACGTGTCTCCCTCTTTGCAAGATAAGTGGAAATTAAAGAAAGCTTGTAGTTTTTAGCCTTATGTCTGTCTACCCAAGAATTTTTCATCCAATCAAAATATCCAACAGCTATTCTGATTATAGCATCACGGGCAAACTCAGCCTCCCATAAATCGTCATAATCGTTACGGTTTTCTAACCACCACATACCGCGCTCTAACCAATCGGGACTTCTGCCAAGCTCGTCACCCTCGGGCAACTTAAAAGCCCATTCAGGCGCAGTGAAAGGAACTTCGTTTTCTTCTTCTGTAGCATAATAACAACAAATAGTATCATTTAGTGTGTCTATTGCTCTCGTATCGCAACCGCTCATAGTATTGCCGTCGGCAACCTCGGGAGCAAAGGATTCATTATGCTGAAACTTTGCTTCTCTGCCTATACGGTATTTAGCGCCTGCATAGTACCCGAGCCAACCGTCACCCGTAGCATCAATAAAATATTCCGCTTTAAATAAATGCTCGGTCATATCAAGTGAGTGCACAGCAAGCGCCGATTTAATACTGCCCATTTCGGTAGTGGCATCTATAACACACATATCGTAAAACAGGTCAATATTTGCTTCCTTTTCCACAAAATAGCGGAATGCCTCTGACCAGGTTTTATTTTTAACTATGGTATAGCATTTAATTTCATATATAATACCCGTTTCGTGAAAGCCCTGACAGGCGGCGCCATCAAAGGAAACCTTGCTTTCGTCCGAACCGTTACCGCCGAGAACGGGTCTTGCGGATAATAACGCTACCTTTAAGCCGTATCTTGCCGCAGAAATAGCCGATACTACTGCCGCCGCTCCCGAGCCTGCTACAACTAAATCATATTCCTTATGAATTTTCGGTTCCGTGCTGATACCTTTAATCTCAGCACGCTGTTTTTTCATAACACTAAGCTCGGGAGAGGGTGTGAAATCATAATCATTGGTTATAACAACATCTGCAAAACGACCGCACCAGCCTGTAGTATCGTATACACTTAAAGTGTGCTCACCTGCAGTTAGATTAAAATCAGCCGCAACCTCAAAATACCAGCCGTTTATTTGCATTATACCCGAAATATGAGGATAAAGCTCATCGTCAACCGCAAGCTTTAAACCATCGGGGTCATAGCCCACACACCAGTTTTTTGTACGGATATAAAAACGGTAATATCCGTCTTCCGCTACTGTAAATTTTACTGTTGCGGGCTCTACAGGTGTTCCTGCACCGTCAGCTAATAAATAGCCCTGTCCCATTTCCGCAACAAACTGTGTATCCTTTGCAAAACCGCCGAAGCCGTCAAATTCCAAGGCATCTATCCAAATGGTTTGCATATTCTTCATCCTTCATATAATATAATTACAGTTCAACAGTTTTAACTGTCACTCCGCAGTTATTGCTCATTGCTGTAAGCTTTAGCTTTTTCTGTCCCTTAGCGGGTTTTACTGCTACGAGAATCTTACCCATATACATCTGTCGTTCTGTATTGGCAACATTGTTATGGTCGCAGTTATCCGAGCCTGTACCGATTATTTTTGCAGGCGTCGCCACTGAAAAGCTCACAAGCTCTGATGCATTTGGTACCATATTACCCTTTTCGTCAAGACATTCACAGGTAAACAGCGCTAAATCTCTGCCGTTTGCCTCAAATTCATTACAGGGTGTAAGTCTAAGCGACACTGCTTTACCTGTAGTAGAGCGTTTATCCTCGGCTACTGTTTTTCCGTCCTTATAACCCTTAACCTCAATAGTACCGGGTACATATTTAACATTCCATTCACCGTGACCGTATTTTTCAATCTGCTTTTTACCCTGACTTTCTCCGTTGAGGAAAAGCTCAAGCTCATCACAGTTAGTGTAAACGGTAACTAAAACCTCTTCACCCTCAAGTCCTTTAAAGTTCCAATGAGGAACAATATGTACCATAGGCTCATTAGTCCAATGAGATTTATTCTGATAAAACC
>JAFUOL010000072.1 GCA_017481865.1 Clostridia bacterium
CCTGCACGCATTGCCGCATCTGCTTGGCTTGGGGTAAGTACTGTTCCTGCCGCCATAAGGAAATCGGGGAATTCGTTATGTATTAAACGGATAGCCTCCTCGGCCGCATCTGTACGGAATGTAACCTCCGCACAGCAAAGACCACCTTTTTTAAGTGCATTTGCCAGCGGTATAGCATCCTCGGCACGGTCAATTTTAATTACCGGCACAACACCTATATCGCTGATTTTTTTAACTAAATCTTGCATATTTCCTCCTTCTGTTTTACAATGTGAAACAATGTTTCATTTTTGCAATTTCATTGTAGCACATATTTATAAAAAGTCAAGATTTAGTTGAAGAAATCCGGAAAATATGGTAGTATATTTGTATTGTGAAAAAAGGAGGCAAAGCTATGGCAGAGCAGGGTAGTATACAGTCTGTTGAAAGGGTATTCAAAATAATTGAAGCTATGTGCCGTGAAAAGGAAAGCAGCGTTACAGGTCTTTCAAAGGCTACCGGACTTAATAAAGCTACTGTTTTCAGATTTTTAAACACCCTTGTCACAATTGGTTACGTTATAAAAAATGATGAAACCGAGCTTTATAGCCTCAGCCTTAAATTTTTAAGAATTTCCTCTAAAAGACTTTCTATGTATGATATACAAAAACAGATGCGACCAAGCCTCGAAAAGCTCTCAAAGGAGTGCGGTGAGACGGTGCATCTGGTTGAAAGAAACGGTGCTAAGGTAGTTTATATTGATAAATTTGAGTCGGATACCAATTCGGTAAGAATGGTATCCCGAATAGGCATGAGCCTTGATATTTTCACCACCGCCGTTGGTAAAGCGATGTTAGCCCACCTAAGTGACGGCGAAATAGAGGAATTATGGAACAGCCACACACATATAAAGAAAACCGAACATACGATTTCCAATTTAAAGGCTTTCCTTTGCGAAATTTCGGAAATTCGTAAATTCGGTTATGCGGTAGATAATGAGGAAAATGAGCTTGAAGTAAGGTGCGTGGCAATCGCCATAGCTGACGCATACGGGGAATACAGGTATGCCGTCAGCGTATCTGCACCTAAAAACCGTATGGATGATGAAACGGTTAAAAAGACCGCAGAAAGACTGTTAAAGCTTAATCAATAAAGCTTAAAATATCGGCGATAACTTGCTTTTGGCAGGTATCGTTCAGTATTTCATGCCGACAATTTTCATATAGCTTTAAATCCGTAGGAACACTTACGGATTTTAGTTTTTTATAAACATCTTTAACGCCTTTTCCGTAGTTGCCTACTGGGTCGCTGTCACCTGAAATCAGCAATACGGGCATATCCTTACGCAGATTTTCATACCAGCTTTTGCGGTTGCACATACTGTTAAGCTTTACAAGGTCATGCATTGCAGAAACTGTAAATTTAAAGGTGCAGAATTTATCCTTCGAGTATTTTTCAATTACGTCACGGTTCTTTGTAAGCCAGTCGTAATCTGAAATATGCTCGAATTTTTTATTGTAGGCACCGAAAGCCATGTTTATAACAAGCTTTGATATGTATTTTTCACCACGGAAAAACCTTAAAATATCGGTAACAAAAAGACCGAAAGGCGCTAAGGGATTATAGCCGCCTGTACCGCAAATAATCAGCTTTTTGTAATTGTCACCGTAGTTTTCAGCCGCCAAACGTGCTATAAAAGAGCCCATGGAATGACCGAAAAGGTAGAGCGGCTTTTCAGGGTATAGCTTTTTAACAGTGTTTCCGAAGGTGAAAACATCGTTTATAAGGTATACCCAACCGTCACTGTGAGCAATAAAACCTAATTCGCTGTCGTCCTTAGCGGTTTTTCCGTGACCCAAATTGTCATAACCGAAAGCTACATAGCCGGCATCAGCCAAAGCCGACATGATATGGTCATACCGCTCGATATGCTCGGTCATACCGTGGACGATATGGAAAAGACCTTTAATCTCCCCGTCGGGTATGTAAATTTTTCCTATTAGGGTATGGATATTATCGGTGCTGTGTACTGCTAATTCTTTGATTTCAAAAGACATAGTTTCACTCTCCCGAAAAGGTTTTGTTTATAGCCTTCTGCCAACCGCTGAGTAGTTTTTCACGCTCTGCGTTACCGATTGAGGGTAAAAACTCAGTGTGCGTTAGGGGAATACTCAAAATTTCTTTTTTATCCTTCCAAAAGCCTACTGCTAACCCTGCTAAAAATGCGGCGCCTAAAGCGGTGGCTTCATTTGTTTCGGGTCGGATAATGGAAACCTCCGAAATATCCGCCTGAAACTGCATAAGAAAGCCGTTTTTAGCCGCACCGCCGTCAGCCTTTAAGGAGCTTATTTTAATACCGCTGTCCTTTTTTAAAGCGGTGATAAGGTCGTTTGTCTGATAAGCGATAGATTCGAGTGCCGCCCTAATAATATGGTTTTTGTTGCTTCCACGGGTTAGCCCCGTTATAGTTCCTCTGGCATACATATCCCAGTAGGGAGCACCAAGCCCTGCAAAGGCAGGGACTATGTAAACTCCGCCGCTGTCATCTACTGCGTTTGCGCAGTCCTCGCTCTCGGCTGAGTTTGAAATAAGACCCAATTCGTCACGAAGCCACTGTATTACCGCTCCGCCGACAAAAACACTGCCCTCCAGCGCATAGGATATATTTTCACCTTTCGGTGTAGCGGCTATTGTAGTAAGCAAACCGCTTTGGCTTTCACAGGGTTTAAAACCCGTATTCATAAGCAGAAAACAGCCTGTGCCGTAGGTGTTTTTAATATCACCCTCACTAAAACAGCGCTGACCGAAAAGTGCCGCCTGTTGGTCGCCTGCAATGCCGCAAACGGGGATATTTTCACCTAATATATTTATTTCGCCGTAAATTTCGCTGCTCGATTTAATTTCAGGTAGCATATTTATCGGTATATCAAGAATTTCCAAAAGCTTTTTGTCCCAACAAAGGTTTTTAATATCAAAAAGCATGGTACGTGATGCGTTTGTGTAATCGGTAACGTGAATTTTACCGCCTGATAATTTCCATATAAGCCAAGTATCCACCGTGCCGAAAAGCAGCTCGCCCTTTTCGGCTTTCTGACGTGCACCGCATACATTATCTAATATCCATTTTATTTTTGTACCGCTGAAATATGCGTCACACTTAAGACCTGTAGTACTTTTTATGTAGTCCTCATAGCCGTCGGCTTTAAGCTTTTCGCATATGTCGGCAGTTCGTCTGCACTGCCATACAATAGCGTTGTATATAGGTTTTCCCGTAGCCTTTTCCCAAACTATTGCGGTCTCTCGCTGATTGGTAATGCCTACGGCGGCAATTTCATTAGGTTCGGCACCTATTTTGGCAATAGCCGCTGTAAGTGCCGAATACTGTGCCGAATAAATTTCCAATGGGTTGTGCTCAACAAAGGCAGGCTTCGGGTAGATTTGGGCGAACTCCTGCTGGGCTACAGATACCGCATTACCCATTTTGTCAAAGAGTATGGCTCTGGCGCTGGTAGTGCCCTCGTCTAAAGCTAAAACATACTTTTTCATAAGGTTATTCCTTTACTGATTTTTAAGCTTTTTAGTTACGAGACTTGCAAAGGGTATACAAACGATGCTTAAAAGCATCCAAATAAAGGAATACACAGCGCATATTTGACCGCCTATATTAAGGGGTAGCTTGCTGTAATCCCAAACGTTCTTTTTGAGTATAACATTGAAAATAATTCCGAAAACAAATTCCACAGACGTTACTACCGCACTGCCTACAATGCCTTTAATAATCAGACCCGCACTTTTAAATTTTTCGCCTATTCTGCCGAAAGCCACAAAGCATATACCGCCCGCTGTCAGCATAGACCAGTGGGTGTAGCCCCGCCACAAAACCTCCAAAAGGCCGTAGCCTAAGGCACCTATGGAAAACATAACAAATTTTATTTTACCTTTTGACATAATTTCACCCTAAGTTATTATGGGTGAAATTTTAAAAATATATACTATCTTTTACGTCTGCCTGCAATTGCCAAAAGTCGGATAAGCTGGGTTAGAGACACCAAAAAAGATGCAACATAGGTCATAGCCGCCGCTGATAAAACCTTTTTAGCGCCCTTGTAATCGTTATCGGCAGTCAGCAGATTATTTTCTTTAATAGCGCTTAAAGCTCTGCGTGAAGCATTAAATTCTATAGGCAGTGTTATAAGCTGAAAAATAAGTGCGGCGGTAAAGAAAATTATACCTAAATTTATTAAAATACTGAAATTAAAAACCAAACCTAAAAGCAAAAGGGGTATAGACAGCTGTGAGCCTAAATTACATATTGGAAGTATTACAGAGCGTGCCTTAATTGGGAAATAATTTTTTGCATACTGTACAGCATGACCTGCTTCATGGCAGGCAACACCAACAGCGGCTATGCTGCAAGCAGAATAAACCGAATCCGACAGCCTTATAACATTGGTTTTAGGGTCGTAGTGGTCGGTAAGATTTCCGCTTACACGCTCGATTTTAACACCCTGAACACCGTTAAATTCAAGCACTCTTTGGGCGGCTTCAGCACCGCTTAAACGGCAACGAAATTCCGAGTATTTTGAAAAGGTGGTCTTGACCTTAAACTGCGACCAAACGGCTATCAGCACAGCCGGAATTACAAGCAGAAGGTAAAGTGAGTCAAAGCCGTAATAATAAAAACTGTTCAAAAAAATCAACTCCGATAATATTTATTATTGCCGCAATTTTTTTGAAAATTTATACGTTAAAACGGAAAAGAACAATGTCACCGTCATTCATAACATACTCTTTGCCTTCACTTCGCACAAGTCCCTTTTCCTTAGCGGTAACCATATTTCCGCCGCATGCCATAAAGTCGTCATAAGCTATAACCTCGGCACGGATAAAGCCACGCTCAAAATCGGAATGTATTTTACCTGCCGCTTGGGGGGCTTTTGTGCCTTTGGTAATTGTCCATGCTCTTACTTCGGGCTTGCCTGCGGTAAGGTAGGAGATAAGACCTAAAAGGGAATAGCACTTTTGGATCATTCGGTCAAGTCCCGAACGCTCAAGACCTAATTCCTCCAAGAACATTACCTTTTCCTCATCCGAAAGACCCGAAATTTCAGCCTCTAATGCCGCACAAATGGGAAGAATTTCGGCTTTTTCACGGTTTGCGATTTCCTTAACAACAGCGAAATTTTTATTATCCTCGATACCCGATGAGAAATCCTCCTCACTCATGTTGCAGGCATAAATTACAGGCTTTGCCGAAAGAAGGGCAGTAGTATTTATAATTTCCTGCTCGCTCTCGTCGGTTATCTCGATAGAGCGTGCCGGAAGTCCCTTTTCAAGATGCTCGATAAGTCTCTTTAAAAAGTCTACTTCTGCCTGCATTTTCTTGTCGCCCTTTAAAGCCTTTGTTGCTTTGTCGAGACGGCGCTGTGCCATCTCAATGTCGGAAAATATGAGCTCTAAATTTATTGTTTCAATATCTCTGGCAGGGTCAATAGAGCCCTCAACGTGAATAATATCGTCGCTTTCAAAGCAACGTACAACGTGAACAATAGCGTCCACCTCACGGATGTTACTAAGAAATTTGTTACCGAGAC
>JAFUOL010000073.1 GCA_017481865.1 Clostridia bacterium
ATGCGATACACACCATACCGAGGCTTATCCCAAGTAACCAACTGGGTTAGGCTTAAGTTCGCTGCAATGAACCTGAAAAAGTATGCAATTCATAGGTGGAAAATGTCATACCCAAACGGCTTTTTTACCCTTATTTTCCAATTATTCACCAATGGATATTTTAAAACCCTGAACTTCGCTTGAAATTCAGGGTTTTTCTACAGTCTGCGGGAGCCTGAAAATTCAGGCTCCCATATTTTTTAAAATCTTTTAATTTTAGGTCTTACAATATTTAAGTAGAACATTGCCATTCGGGAAACGGCGACATCATAGATTACAAAAACTATGTTACCTATCGCCAAAAAAACATACGCACCGTATTTTCCAAGCTCACCGAAATCGTCTATAGAAATGCCGAACAATTTAGAAAACATCAAATATATTGCCAAAACCGCAATATTAAAAACTATTATCTTTAATATCCATTCCAAAGCAGGCTTTTTTAGGGTTTCCACCTTTGCCTTTAAAATGGGATAATAGCCAAACAGCAGTATATACATAAGCTTGCTTTCCGACTCTGCCATAATAAACACGGGAACAGCCGAGGCAATATATGCCGCCAGCGCCCATTTGCGGTCGGTTTCTATTACCGTTACCATTATAAACAGCCCCGAAACAGCAGGTATTGCATATGTGAAATACGGAAAATAGGATAGCAGCATAAAAGCCGCCGCCAAAGCCGCCATTACGGCGCAAAAGGTAATTTTTTTTGTTTTATTCATACAAGTACCTTAACAGCAGGGAATTAAATCTCCGCCCATACATTCACAGCAGCAGTCTGCACAGATAAGGTTTGTACAACAGTCGCAGGAGCTCATACCGCCTGTGCCATAGGTTCTGTAGGGGTTATTGTACTGCGTTCCGGCCTGACGTTGGGCACGGTTAAATGCGTTGCGGTATTCGGGATTGCTCGGATCCATTCTAACAGCAGAAGCAAAGCTTGTATAAGCCTGATCAAACCAGCCACGTCTGTAAAGCACGGTACCGTTAAGGAAGTACCACTCGGCATCTCTGGAGCCTATGGGAACACCGTCCAGCACCTCTTGCGCCTGCTCAAGTCTGCCCTGATTTATAAGTGAGCGTACCTCGGGAAAGGAGCTTTGAGTATTACCTGTATTCTGATAATTTGCATCATAGGTGTTTTTACCGCCTCTACGGTGGCTCATAATAGAGTCATAAGCCTCGATAATTTCCTTCATTTTCTCCCCTGCTAAATCAGAGAGAGGATTATCACCGTAATTATCGGGGTGGTATTTTCGTGCCAGCTCCCTATAAGCGTTTTTAATCTCGTCATCCGTTGCGTTTTTGGAAACTCCCAATACCGAATACGGGTCTTTCATACATTTAACTCCTTTTTAAAAGTATCCTCTAAACCTAAATAGATTATATTTCCTAAAATAGTCTTGAATTTCTTAATATCGAGTAGCTCGAATGCCTTGCAGGCTTCGTTTATGCAAAAGTACAGCTGTGGCTCTACCCTATCCTTAATATACTTAGAGGTATCTCCCTCACTGCCGTTTTTAAGAACATTGTATGAGCCTTTTTTTATATCGTCTTTAAGGTCGCGTGCGGCGTCAAGCAGATAAATGTATCTACCCATACAGTAGCCTAAACGGTACAGCACCCGTTTTTGCACCCCGTCATCACTGCAAAGGGTAAATATTTCACCCAAAGCCTTAGCTGTAGGGTCAGCCGCCTTGTCCATATCACGGCAGTCGTCCTTTTCAAGCAAGGCTTGTGTATTTATATACTCGGAAACAATGCTTTCAAGCATCGGAAACCTCCGAACCGCCTTTTTACGGGCACTTCCGAAAAAGGGCCTTAAAATCATGTAACCCAATTTTTTGAAGCCCTTTTCGTCGGCAATATTATCCGCAATCTTATAATAAAGCATTATCATTGCCGCCGCCGAGGGCATTTCCAAAAAATCCGCACCCTTACAGTAATTACACTTCTTTAACGGATTAAAGGCGCATCTTTTTCTTTCTACACCCACACATTCGTCCGAAAGCGACATATTAAGCAGTGCTAAAAAGGTGAAATCATAGCTTAAAGTAAGTCGGGATAAAAAACCGTAGGAATGTCCCAAATTCTTACAAAGGGAGCAATAAATTGCCTTGTACATCTCGTATTCCTTGACCTTCAATTCAGGCTTTGCAATTCGTATATAACCGAACAAGACACTTCACCTCTTTGTATTATTCTATATCCTTGGGTCTTGACTTTGGTGAATAATATGTTAATTTTTCTTTTTTTAGTTCGCCGCCGCTTTTGTGGGTTGCCATAGTCATTATCCCGACAGTAAGTCAGTACAAATTTACAGCGAGTGCAGTAAATATAAATAAGAATTTAGCGCACTACTTATATTGATATATCGTAGGGCACTTAATTTTTTGTTCCGAAAATTGATTGTTACAATCGGAATGGATAAATCCATTCCCTACGATGAAATTTATTGTCGTGGTAAAGCTTAGAAAAGCACAAAGGCGGCAATGTTTGGCTCCGGCGGCTCGCCGGTAAATTCTAATTTATTTCGTCCAAAAATTCACCTATACGCCGCAGGGCCTCTTTAATATGTTCAACCGAATAGCAATAAGAGGCTCGTACAAAGCCTTCGCCGCTGTCACCGAATGCCGTACCGGGTACAACTGCCACCCTTTTTGAATAAAGCAGCTTTTCGCAAAATTCCTCGCTGGTCATACCGGTAGACTTAATGCACGGGAAAGCGTAAAAAGCACCCTTAGGCTCACGGCAGACAAGACCCAGCTTATTAAAGCCGTTTACTATCATTCTGCGGCGCATATTATATTCCTTAACCATTGCCTCTACCTCGTCGTCACAGCTACGCAATGCCTCTATAGCGGCATACTGTGAGGTGGTAGGAGCACACATGATGGCAAACTGATGTATTTTAATAATCTGCTTTAAAATCTCTTTTGGACCGCAGGCAAAGCCTAAACGCCAGCCTGTCATGGAAAAAGCCTTTGAAAAGCCGTTTATGGTGACCGTCCTTTCCCTCATACCTTCAACCGATGCAGGCGAAACATGAGGCTTTCCGCTAAAGGTAAGCTCGGCGTAAATCTCATCGGACAAAACGATTATGTTAGTGTCCTTCAAAACCTCATAAAGCTTTTCGATATCCTCCCTCTCCATAATAGCGCCTGTAGGGTTACAGGGGTATGGGAGAATTAAAACCTTTGTGCGATTGGTAATAGCCGCCCTTAATTCCTCGGGTGTTACCTTGAAATCGTTTTCCGCCTTGGTATTGATTATAACGGGTACTCCCCCTGCAAGACGGGTCACAGGCTCATAGCAGACATAGCTCGGCTGTGGGATAATAACCTCATCCCCCGAGCCTACAATAGCTCGTATGCAGGCGTCAATAGCCTCGCTGCCACCTACGGTTACAAGCATTTCATCCTCAGGCGAATACTTCAAATTGAATTTCCGCTCCATGTATTTAGAGATTTCCTCTAAAAGCTTGTTGTAGCCCTTGTTGGAGGTATACTTAGTTCTGCCCCTTTCAAGGGAGTTTATACCTGCTTTTCTTATCTGCCACGGGGTTTGAAAATCAGGCTCGCCTACACCTAAGGAAATAACATCCTCCATAGTAGCGGCAATATCGAAAAATTTACGTATACCCGATGGCTTAATCTCTTTTACGGTAGTGTTAATTACCTTGGAGTAGTCTATCATATCCAGAGCTGCCCCCTGTCGTCCTCGTCCTTAGAAACCAGTTCAACATCCAATTCCTTATATCTGCGCATAACAAAATGGGTGGTGGTAGAGGTTACCGAATCAATAGTTGCCAGCTCCTTAGCCACAAACCATGCAATATCCTGAAGCGTTTTGCCCTTTACAACAACATTAAGGTCATAAACACCTGACATAAGGTATACGGACTCAACCTGCGGATAGCTCATTATCTTTTTAGCTACCTCCTCAAAGCCCAGACCTGCTTTGGGTACAACATTTATTTCTATTATAGCCGAAACATAAGCACCGTCCAGCTTTTCCCAGTCTACAACAGCCTTGTAACCACGGATTAGTCCGTCCTTTTCAAGCTCCTTTATTGCTTTTTTGATGTCATCCGCATCAGCGTCAAGCATAGTCGCTATTTCTTCCTCGGTGTATTTTGCATTGCGTGCCAAAAGCTTTAAAATTTCGTATTTCATGTTAAATCCTCCTAATTAAGTAAAATAAAAAACGTCCTGAAAATAAATTTCAGGACGAATAAAAATCCGTGGTACCACCTAAATTCGGAAAAATTCCGCACTCACGGCATCAGAAATGCCATACCGATAACGGCGGCCGCCGTCTGCCCTTTCGGGAGCTGCTCAGGGATAGCTTCATAAATTCCGTGATTTGAGGGCTTGCACCTACCGCCCTTTCTCTTAAAACCTGAAATTTACTACTTATTCCCGTCAAAGCATTTAACTTTTTATATTATGATACTATTTTGTTTTGGTAATGTCAAGTAATTTATATCAATTTTTAACTTTACGAATAATATTGGTATAAACCGCTATCTGCACTATTACCGCTAATGTCCAAGAAATCGGATAGGACGAGAATAATATCTCCCATGCAAAATCGGATGAACGAAAGCCTGCAAAAACGGTAAAAATCCAAAAAACTCTGAATACGCAGTTAGAAAAAATCGAAATCGCCATAGGTGAGACCGAATGACCCAATGCCCTGATAGTTCCCGAAAACACATTCATAATCCCTGCAATAAAGTATGGCACGCATACAAATACTGTCCGTCTTATTCCGTATTCTATAGCCAAATCAGAATCGGTTATATAAAGGGCATGGAGCGGTGTTGCAAAAAGCACCGACGCTAATCCTAAAACCAATTCGGTTACCGTCACCGAAATAAGACAAAGAGCAAGAGTACGGCGAACACGGTCAATTTTCCCTGCTCCGTAGTTTTGCCCTGCAAAGTTCATCGCCGTTTGCTGAAAGGTATCACACCCAACAAAAACAAAGGAGCCTATACTCGCTGCTGCTGCCGAGCCTGCCATAGCAATCGAGCCGAAGGAATTTATAGAGCTTTGGATTATAACGTTGGAAAGTGAAAAGGTAATCGACTGAATACCTGCCGGAATACCCACCGCCAGCACCTTTCCAAGCTGTCCGTGATGAAAGCGCATACGACGTAGTCTTAGTCTGCAACAATCCTTACGGCGCATAAGCTCAATAATTACAAGCACGGCGGAAACGGTCTGTGAAAGAGCGGTAGCCAATGCAACACCTGCAACATCCATATTAAAAGCTACAACGAAAATTACATTTAAAATTACATTTATAACACCCGAAAGGGATAAAAACATCAGGGGCTTTGCGGTGTCCCCCTCCGCTCTTAAAATAGCGGCGGCAAAATTGTATACCATAGTAGGTACCATACCGCAGGAATATATTTTTAAATAGACGGTGGAAAGTCCTATAACATCATCAGGAGTATCCATAAGCAACAAAAGCGGCTCGGCAAAAAGAAACATAACTACATTTATTATTCCGCCGAAAACTACCGATAATGGTATTGCGGTGTGTACCGTCCGCTTTACTGACAAATTATTCTGTGCACCTATTTCGGTAGCCACCGTCACTCCCACACCCGAGGACACCCCCATAAAAAGGTTTACTATAAGGTGGATAAGGGAGGTAGTAGCCCCTACCGCCGCAACAGATACAGAGCTTCCGAAACGTCCCACAACTATAAGGTCAGCGGCATTAAAAAGCAGATTCAATATGCTTGTTAAAAACAGCGGGACTGCGAATAATACTATCTTTTTAAAAAGCGGTCCCTCACACATATCTATATTTGCTGAAATTTTCCGTGCCGCCAAGGTGGAAGCCACAAAATCATCCCCTAAAAATCAACTTAAGAAATAATACTCCTTTTTTATAGACAAGTCAATGGCTAAAAAACCAAAAAATTCAATTTTTAAGGTAATTATTTAAGTAATTCAGTACCCGCTTTTTATCCGCCGACCATAAAGGGGCAACAAGATTTTTCTTAGCGCCGTCACCTGTTATTCTGTGGACTACCACGCTCTTAGGCAATACTTTAATGCATGCCTTTAAAATCTCGGCATACTCCTCTAAGGCAAGGCAATTGAATTTACCGTTCATATAATCCTTTTCAAGGTCGGTATTTTTAAGCACGTGCAGTAAATGAAATTTTACACCGTCGGTACCAGCCTGTACCGCTTGTCGGGTAGTCTCCACCACCATTTTTATATCCTCATACGGAAGCCCTATAATTATATGGGTAACCACCTCTATTCCCTTTGCTTTAAGCCGTTTAACCGCATCAAAATAAACCTGATTTTCATACCCTCTGCGTATATACCGTACCGAATTTTCGTGCACTGTTTGAAGCCCCAATTCAACGCTTACAGGCTTTATTTTGTTAATTTCAAAAAGCAAATCAATACATTCATCACTTATACAATCGGGTCTTGTTCCAATGGCGAGCCCTACAATGTAATCGGGCTTTATTGCGGCATAATAGAGATTTTCAAGCCTCTGTATAGGAGCATAGGTATTGGTAAAGGACTGAAAATAAGCGATATATTTACCGTCCTTATTTTTACTTCTCACCCGTTTTTTAGCTCTTTCCAGCTGTGTTAAAATATCTGTATCGGGCTTTTCGGCGAATTCTCCGCCGCCGTCAGCCGAGCAAAAAATACATCCGCCTGAACCTACGGTGCCGTCCCTGTTCGGGCAGGTAAAGCCTGCATCTATAGACAGCTTATAAACCTTACAGCCGAATTTTTCTTTATAGTGCTCATTTAAGGTTTTGTACATATTCATCCTCCCGACAAAGCTAATGTTAGTCAAAGAATTTATACCCGAACTGGATTTTGGGGCAGGTTCTTTATGCTATTACTATACTAACACAAGGACAGATTATTTTCCAGAGTTATATTTAAAATATTTGTTGACTGAAACCGCAATCGGTAGTATGCTTAGTGTGATAGGTTCGAATCCTGTCACACTAAATTAGGCAAAGCCTAAAGTTACAAAATTTGAGGTGTTACTTTGGAAAAGGTATTATTACATTGCTGTTGTGCGCCCTGCTCGGTCTCCTGCGTGGAGCCTTTAAGAAGTGAAGGTATAGAGCCTGTGGCTTTTTGGTACAACCCCAACATCCACCCCTTTAAGGAATACGAGGCAAGGCGAAACTGCCTGATAGAATACTCCGAAAAAATCGGAATGAAGCTTATAATTTCGGAAAATTACGGACTGCGTGAATTCGTCCGCAACGTTGCAAACGATATTGATAAAAGGTGCCGATACTGCTACACCCACCGCTTGGAGGAAACGGCAAAATTCGCTCATGAGAACGGGTTTGACAGCTTTACCACAACGCTTCTTGCAAGCATTTACCAAAATCACGATTTAATAGCCGAGGCAGCAGAAGGCTTTGGCAAAAAATACGGCGTAAAATTTCTATACCGTGATTTTCGCCCCAACTTCCGTGAGGGTAACAATAAAGCCCGTCAAGACGGGCTTTACATGCAAAAATATTGTGGCTGTATCTTTTCCGAGGAAGACCGCTACCAAAAGCAAATAAAACGTGATAAAGAAAAATTTGCTTTTATTAAATAGGTTTTACAGCAAACACATCTTTATCTATAGGATTTTTCTCCGAGGTGTAAAATTCGTCAAGGGTTATTTTTGTGCGGAATTCTTAATATCATAATAGCCACGGGTTGAAATATGTATAGCATTTATCTGTAAAGCGACAAGCAGTAAAGAACATATAATTAGGTAAAAAAAAGAAAACGGTGATTATATGTTTAAACTACTTTTACAATTGGCTGCCAACATTTACTACTTTGCTCTGCACGTTACATCAGCAGGCTCATTTCCGCCTCCACTTTCTGCCGCAAAAGAAACCGAGCTTTTGGAAAAAAGCCAGAACGGTGACGTTGATGCAAGAAACAAGCTAATTGAACACAATCTGCGTCTTGTAGCGCATATAGTTAAAAAATACTACACTACCGGTGCTGAGCAGGACGATTTGATTTCCATTGGAACAATAGGACTTATAAAGGCGGTTTCTACTTTTAAATCAGACAAAGGAATCCGTCTTGCCACCTATGCCGCAAGATGTATTGAAAATGAAATACTTATGTTTTTTCGCAATCAAAAAAAGGCGGCACAGGATGTTTTTATAAGCGACCCTATAGACACCGACAAGGATGGCAATGCCCTCACGCTGATTGATATCATTGCCGACAACAAGGATATTGCAGATGAAATAGATACTAAAATTAAGTTAGAACGGCTTCAGGTTGTGCTCCACGGCTGTTTGGATGAGAGAGAAAAGGAAATTATATTCCTGCGATACGGAATCGGCGGAAGACGTGAACTAACCCAACGAGAAATCGCTAAAAAATTGGGGATTTCCCGAAGCTATGTTTCCAGAATTGAGAAATCTGCACTTGAAAAATTGCGCAAAAAAATGCAGGACTGATTTATTTAGCCTTTAGAAAAGGTTTTGGGTTTAACTGGCGTCGCAAATATTATTAATATCAACATTACAAAATTTCGCAAGTGTAACAATACTGTCAAGCGGTATATGTATTTTCCAAGCGCATAATCCGAATCTGCCACTTTAAATATTGCGTTATAGCTAAATGTTTTTTATATTTCGTTCATTTCATTTATAAATTCGATATCCCGTGCGGTAAGCTCTACCCAAGCAGGGATAAACCCACATTTTACGGCATTTCGCACCGATTTGACATTGCACCAAGCCGCACAGTAAAACGGTACTTTGCCAAGGCTTAAAATTTCAAGCGCGAGTCTGCTTGTAAGCGCCGAGGCTATTCCCTGCCTCCTGTATCGAGGTAAAACATCTATACCGATTTGGTACATTGTTTCGCAGTCGGCAGAGCAGCCTGCAAGACCGACTAATTTTCCATTATCGTAGGCACCCACACCCAGTACATCAAGCTCTTTTCGTTTTTCACAAAGGGCGTTGCTCCATTCTTTTGTGTAAAGCTCGGCAAAATCCTTTTGGTGTAAAATACGCAGTTCATATTCACAGGCAAGCGGTTTAAGCCTGTCTAAATCGGGCAGAAAATACTCCGCCATAAAGCATACCTTTAAGCCGAATTTTGCGAGTTCTCCGTCAAGTACATGCAAATTAGGTGTTTCAAACAAATGCGCCGCATCATATTTGTTTATGTATGCATTTACCGTTTCTGCAAGTCTTTCGCTGGTTTGGGCTACGACATTATTTCCGTAGGACACCATATCACATGCGAACGGTAGCGATAAATATTTGCGTGCGTTTTTATTTTCAGCCGAAAGTGTTACAACATTTTCAGTTTTCAAAAAATCCTTCGGGTCGCAGTTGCAGTCATAAGCCGACTGCTTTAGTGCGATTTCCATTATTTCTTTGTTGGTCATTTTTATTTAGGATTTTATTATTCGGTCAAATTCCGGGAAATACTTTTTAACGGCTATTGGTCTGCCGCAGGCATCGATAAAGCAATGGGAGGAGCTTGCGGTCAAAACCACATCTCCTGTTGCGATATTAGTCATAACATAAGATAAGGACAGCTTTACACCTGTATATTTTTCTATTTTTACATTGATTTCTATTTCATCATCAAAGGTGGTAGGCTTTTTATACTGACACTCTACCGACACTACAGGCGAAGTAATACCCTCGTTTTCA
The DNA here is from genome assembly GCA_017481865.1 of Clostridia bacterium. GTDB lineage: Bacteria > Bacillota > Clostridia > Oscillospirales > Acutalibacteraceae > UBA737. Next base: position 9,743 of record JAFUOL010000073.1, read on the forward strand.
AAGCGTTTCATTCCGTAGCCTAATTGGCTTAGAAAATCCATTCTTGCCTCCTCCATCCAACGTACGTAGTTTGAATGGTGGGTTATACCCATTTTATCGGTTTCGTAGTATTTTACCTTATGAATATACGTTTTCATTGCGTTCTCCTTTTAAAATGTCATGCCCGAAAGCTCGGCAAGAGTATTCTCGCCCCAGCTGTAATTGGTAAGGTAGCTGCCCTTAAAAAGCTGAGAGTATTCCTCTTTACCCGAAAGGTACTCGTACAAATCACACTTAACCTTATCGGTAACAATTCGGCGTTTACCGTCCACCGACTCCACAATTTCCGAAATTCCGTATTCCTCTAAAATATTTTTGAGCCTTAATGCTACCTTACGGTATCTTGCAAGGGTTACGGCAGAAACAGGCTCATCCTCCCATAAAAAGCTGATAGCCTCTTCGGAGGAGATATATCCCCCACGGCGGTCAACCAGCAGGGCGAACAGCTCCTTTGATTTTTGACTGCGGAAGGCAATTGGCTTATCGCCTACAAAAACATCAAAATATCCGAAGGTGCGGATATGTATTGACCTATCGTCATTGGACTTTGAGGTCTGCTCCTTACCGTCCACATTATAAAGCATTACGTAGCAATGAGAATTACCGTCCGAATACTTTTGAGAGCAAATCGCCTTAATACGGCGGTATGCATTTTGTGATATATCAAAATATGTAAACTCCGCCTCGCCCGTTGAAAAGAGCCTCATAATATCCTCATAGGCTATTCCGCTGTGGGTTATAAAATCCTTAATAGAATGTCCGCTTTCCGCTAAGGAGAGCCATTCCTCCTTGGAGTAGCCGAAAAAGTTACACACGTTATCGCTGGTGTAAAGAGGCTTTACGGTATCGTTTTCTATTTCAAAGGCTACAACACCCTCGGTAAACCGCATTACTAATTCCTGCATATTTTTAAGGGTCACATTCTCATTTCTAAGCACATCGGTTTCCTGCTCATCGGGTATACTCCTGCAACAGAAAAGGCTGACAGAGGTATCAATCTTTAAAAATATTCCCGTATAGGTACGTATTTTACCGCTGGAGGACAATGCTCTGTAGGTTATCTGCGGTGGCTTTGCGTCGGGCTCTGAAAACCTTTTTGCGAAAAAGTCTTTGAAAAATGCACGAACAGCCTCACGGTTATCCTCGCATACTGCTCCGACTATCCATTTTTCTGTAGCATCCTCCAATTGCATCGGTATATTTTCGAGTCTCTTAAATACGGCTGATTTCTGCCCGTAGAGACATTTTACCGTGTTATTAGACAGGTCATACTCAAAAATCTTATCGTAAACATCGGTAAGAGCTTTTAAATACCGTTGGGTCTCACGTTCCCTTTTAAGGTGGTGACGTTCGGTAATATCCATACATGCACTTTGAAATTCCTCTACACCCTGCTCATTAACGCATTTTGTGACCCAGCCGAAAAGATATGCCTTAGTGCCGTCACACCGCTGAACGGTCATTTCCCCTGCAATGGGAGCGCCCTTGGTGTAAACTCGGTTAAGGTATAAAGAAAATCTGCGCCGTTCCTCCATAGGAATCATTAAATAAATGTTTTCCTTATACATTTCGAGGTAATCCAGCTCGCCTTCTTTTAGCTCGGGAAAACGCAGAATTTTAAGCATTTGCTCGTTTATATAAGTGATTTTGGGCTGTTTTTCGCAGGTGTATTTAAGAAATCCGCAGGGTATGGTCTCATTAAGAAATTGCAGATTATCGTTTTCCTTTTTAAGCTCGGTAATATCATTAAGAACAGAGTACCCTACAAGACTGCCGTCCTTCATTCTTTTTGAAGTCACGGTGTCACTTACGTATAAAACCGTACCGTCATTTTTAACGATACGGTATTGCAGGGTGAGCTTTTGCTCACCCTCAGACAGCTTATGTAAAAAAGCGGAATATTGCTCCCTGTCGGCAGGGTGTACCAAAGGTGTATATTTATCCTCGTTTTCGCTTAAAAGCTCATTTTGGGTAAGACCCACCATATCACAAAGATTTTGGCTTACAAAGCTTAAATGAAAAGGAACGGTTAAAACATACTGATGAAAACCGCTGACGCTTTGGCTTAATATTTCCTCCATGTTTTCTATTATATTATTCATGGTAATCTCCTATTTGCGGAACTGATATGAATTTATTGTACCACAAATTTCTTAATCCGTCAATTAACACTAAGCCCTGTTGCGCAATTCTGTTCTGCGAATTTTTCCGCTTATGGTTTTAGGCATTTCCTTTGTAAATTCGATAATGCGTATCCATTTATATTCCGCAAGTTTGCTGTTGCAGAAATCCTTAATTTCCTTTTCAAGCTCCTTTGAGGCCTCAAAGCCCTGCGACAAAATTATTACCGCCTTAATAGCCTGACCTCGCAATGCATCGGGAACACCTAAAACACTGCACTCCGTAACGGCAGGGTGCTCCATTAAAACGTTTTCCACTTCGTAAGGTCCTACACGGAATCCGCCTGTTTTAATAATATCGTCAAACCTACCGTGGAACCAATAGCGACCGTTTTCGTCCATATATGCAGCATCACCCGTGTGGTAAACACCGCCTCGCCAAACGTAATCGTACTGCTCTTTATTATCAAGGTAGTCGCAGAAAACTCCAACCTGTCTGCCGTGTTGAGGCGGTACTATTACTACCTCGCCGATTTCGCCTACAGGAGTAGGCTCACCGTTTTTTCCACGTAGCTCAATATTATAAAAGGGCGATATCGTACCCATAGAGCCTTCAACGGGGGTTTGACCCTTGAAATTACCCATTAAAAGGGTGGTTTCGGTCTGACCGTAGCCTTCGCATAAAGGAAGTCCCGTACGCTCGGTAAAGAGACGGAATACCTCGGGTGCCAGCATTTCCCCTGCTGTTGAGGCATGCTTTAAGCTGGGCATATCGGGTATACCCTTACGCACAAGATAGCGGTAAACGGTTGGTGGTGCACAGAAGGAGGTTACACCGTATTTATTTATAACGCTTGTTAACTGTTTCGGGTCAAAATTATCGAAATCGTAGACCATAACGGCACTGCCTATAAGCCATTGACCGTAAATTTTACCCCAAGACGCCTTTGCCCAGCCTGTTTCGGCAACGGTGAAGTGAAGTCCTCCATCGACTGCCTGATGCCAGTATTTTGCCGTTACGATATGGGCTAAGGGATAGGAAAAATCGTGAATAACACCCTTTGGATAGCCCGTTGTACCCGAGGTAAAATACAAAAGCATATGGTCGGTTACGTGGGTTTCTGCACGGGAAAGCTCATCACTTGCCGACTGCATTTCGTCTGTAAGATTACGAAAGCCCTCTGCATTAGTTTGAACAGTCCAGAGTGTACAGGTCGTTTGCGCTTTTTCAAGGGCAGACTTAATTTTTTCGGGCACATCGTTTTGGGCAGTGCAGACAATAGCCGACACCTTAGATGCCTTAATACGGTAAACAAGGTCATTTACCGTCAGCATATGGGTGGCAGGAATCATAGTAATGCCTAACTTATGCAGAGCCACAGCGGCAAACCAGTATTCATAGTGGCGCTTTAGCACCACCATTACCCTGTCTCCCCTTTTAAGACCCGACTTTTTAAAGACATTCGCCATTTGGTTACTGAATTTTTTTACATCCGAAAAGGTGAAAATATGCTCCTGATTTTCGGTATTGCACCAAACAAGGGCGGTTTTTTGGGGTTCAGTATCAGCAACAGCGTCTACAACATCATAGCCGAAATTAAAATTTTCGGGGTAATCAAGGCCGATGCTTTTTAAGTTTCCCTCGTTATCGGTAACTTCCTTACAAAATTTTTGATAAATGCTCATGTTTACTCCTTAATTACTTTATCAACACCGATACGGCGAAAACGGTCGTAACGCTTGGTTATTAAATCAGGGTCTTTACTGAGTCCTGTTATTTCTTCTGTTAAAAGTGAGCGGATACGGTCATAAAATTCCTTTTTGCCCATATCCTTTTCGGATAAAATACGCTCGATAACTCCGAGAGCTTTCGCATCCTCGGCAGTAAGCTTAAGATTTGCCGCCGCTGTAGGTGCGAAGGAAGAATCCTTCCATAAAATACTTGCGCACCCTTCGGGCGAAATTACCGAATAGACCGAATTTTGCAGCATCCAAACACGGTCAGCCACAGCAAGAGCCAAGGCTCCTCCGCTGCCGCCCTCACCTATAAGAATAGAAATTACGGGGACGCAAAGGGTGGTCATTTCCATAAGATTTTCGGCTATTGCCTGACCCTGACCACGCTCCTCGGCACCTATTCCGCAGTATGCGCCCGAGGTATCTATAAAGCAGATAACGGGTCTGCCGAATTTTTCCGCCTGTTTCATAAGGCGAAGTGCCTTGCGGTAGCCCTCCGGATTAGGTGCGCCGAAATTGCGTTGTGCCCTTTCCTTGGCGGTATGTCCCTTTTCAATGGCGATTACCGTTACGGGACTGCCGTCAAGCCTTGCTATGCCGCCGACTATTGCAGGGTCATCCGCAAAACGGCGGTCGCCGTGAAATTCTATAAAACCTTTAAAAATATTTCTTATATAATCAAGTCCCGTGGGGCGCATACTGTCACGGGCAAGCTTTACTCGCTCATATGGTACTACATTCAAAGCCTTAACCTCCGTTATGCATTTTCAAAAGCTCTACAAGCAGCTTTTTTTGATTACTTCGGCGTGTGATACCGTCAACAAAGCCGTGCTCCAATACAAACTCGGAGGTTTGAAAGCCTTTAGGCAGAGCTTTTTTGGTGGTCTGCTCAATAACACGTGCGCCTGCAAAGCCGACAGTAGCGCCCGGCTCTGCCAGAATAATATCCGCCTCCATAGCAAAGCTTGCGGTTACTCCCCCTGTAGTAGGGTCGGTAAGGACGGCGATATATAAAAGCCCTGCATCGCTGTGACGTTTTACTGCAGCACTGGTTTTCGCCATTTGCATAAGGGACAAAAGTCCTTCCTGCATACGGGCGCCCCCCGAAACGGTAAAGCCTATAACGGGTAAACGGTGCTCGGTTGCGTACTCAAAAAGCAGGGTGATTTTTTCACCCACAACACTGCCCATACTGCCCATCATAAAGTAGGACTCCATTACAAAGATACAGCAGCTCTGTCTGCCTATCTCGGCAGTACCGCAGATTACCGCTTCATTTTCACCGCTTACGGTGCGCACCGTCTCCAATTTTTCCTTATAGCCCGAAAATCCGAGCGGATTACCCGATTGCATATCCGAATTCAGCTCATTAAAGGAGTCCTTATCGGCTATCATATGTATACGTTGACGGGCTTTCATTCTAAAATGATGACCGCACGGGCAGACTAAATCGTTAGCCCACAAACGGCTTAACGGTATATCCTTATGGCAGTTGGGGCAGTTCTTTTCGGGCTCGCCTGCGTCACCCTGTACAGGCGCTTTGGTGCGGCCGCCCTCCTCCAACTGATTTTTCGGTTTTAAAAAATTTATTAAAGCCATTATTTCACCTGTTACCCATAAAAGTCAGATCATAGTTTCCTGATGTAAAACGTTCGTCCTCGACTATTCGCAATTGTTCCTCTATATTAGTAGGAATACCCCTTATTACCAGCTCGCAAAGGGCTGCACGCAGTTTTCTTAAAGCCTCCTCACGGGTCTTTGCGTAAACCACAAGCTTACCGAGAAGTGAATCGTAATAGGGCGATACCGCCGTACCTTCAATAAGGCAGGTATCAAACCTGACAGAGGGACCGCCCGGCACATGCAGCATTTCAAGAGCTCCGCAGCTTTGTGCGTTAATGCGGCATTCAATTGCCGAGCCGTTTAAGCGGATATCCTCCTGATTAAAGCTTAAGGGAATACCTGCCGCAATACGTATCTGCCATTTTACAAGGTCGAAGCCTGTCAGCATTTCGGTTACGGTATGCTCCACCTGAAGCCGTACATTCATTTCCATAAACCAGAAATTACCCTGTCTGTCAAGCAGAAATTCCAAGGTACCTGCACCTACATAGCCGATTTTTTTAACAGCATCTATAGCTAATTCAACTATTTTTTTACGTTGCTCCACATTTACCGCAGGTGAGGGTGTTTCCTCAATAAGCTTTTGATTGCGGCGCTGTAAAGAGCAGTCTCTCTCCCCGAGACAAACCGCATTGCCGTGCTCGTCGGCTAACATTTGCAGTTCTACATGACGGGCAGGAAATATGTATTTTTCAAGGTAAACCGAGCCGTCACCGAAAGCGCTTACAGCCTCGCTTGTTGCCTGCAAATAAGCCTCCTCGATATCCTCCTCGGATTTAATGAGCCGTATTCCCCGTCCGCCTCCGCCGGCGCATGCCTTTAGCATAACGGGGTAGCCGAGCTTATCAGCTTCTCTTTTGGCATCCTCTACAGAGGCTACTGCCTTTGTACCCGGAATTACCGAAAGTCCCGTATTTTTAATAAGCTCCTTAAGTATTGATTTATCGCTTAGCCGCTCCATGCTTTCAGGCTCGGGACCTATAAACACCAAGCCGTTTTTTCGGCAAAGTCGGGCAAAGTGAGCGTTTTCGGACAAAAAGCCGTAGCCGGGGTGTATAGCCTGTGCTCCTGCTATTATAGCGGTGCTTATAATTTGGTTTTGGTTTAAATAGCTGTCTGCCGCCTCGGCAGAGCCTATACAGTAGCTTTGGTCTGCCAAGGCTACGTGAAGGGCATTTTTATCCGCCTCGGAATAAACCGCCACCGTAGCTACACCCATTTCCTTACAGGCACGTATAATTCTTACGGCAATTTCTCCACGGTTGGCAATAAGTATTTTTGAGAACATAGCTTACTCACCTGTAATACAAAATGAAAATTCTGCCGATACACAAAGCCTTTCCCCTACCGTGACAGTACCCTCGGCAAAATAAAAGGGGTGTTTTGCTCTTTTAATACGGCAACGGGTTTCCACAGTATCCCCCACCGTTACGGGCGAGCGGAATTTTACATTATTAAGTCCCGTGTAAACGGGCAGCTTACCGCCATGCATAGCGTCTTTTAAAAGAACACATGCCGACTGAGCTAAAATTTCACACAAAATAACACCCGGTACGATAGGATTATCGGGAAAATGACCTTTGAGAAAAAATTCGTCACCTTTGACGGTATAATGACCTACGGCGGTGCCGTCTATATCATCCACATCATCAATGAGGAGCATATTGTCCCTATGGGGCAGTATTTGCATAATTTCGTTTCTGTCCATAAATTACCTCTTAATGCGGAATAATTCGGTGCCGAATTCTACCACCTGACCGTTGGTTACAAGTATTTCCGAAATTACACCGTCATCCTCAGCGGAAATTTCGTTCATAAGCTTCATAGCCTCGATAATGCAAAGGGTCTGACCCTTTTTAACACGGTCACCAATAGTTACATAAGGCTCTGCATTTTCGGCAGGAGCGGCATAAAATACACCTACAATAGGGGATTTTATGCTGATATAATCATTGTTATCAGACTTTACCGCTGCCGCTACGGGCGGCTGTGCCGTTACGATTTCTTTTACCGCAGTAGGTGCTGTGCGCTCAAGACGAACCACCTTATTATCCTCGGTAATTTCAAGCCCCGTAAGCCCTAATTCCTCCATCAGCCCTGCATATTTTCTGATATCTGTCTCGTTCATAGTTATACCTTTCTAAATGCCAGACACGCATTGTGACCGCCAAAGCCTAAGGAATTGGAAAGTGCCAATGTAATGTCTGCTTTTACCGCCTTTTGGGGTACACAGTTAAGGTCACAAGCCTCATCCTGCTCGTTTAAATTGATGGTTGGGGGAATAATGCCCTCGTTAAGCGCTAACAGACAAGCCATAGCCTCGATAGCGCCTGCCGCACCCAACATATGACCCGTCATTGACTTTGTAGAGCTTACATATGCCTTATATGCGGCATCGCCTAAAGCTTTTTTAATTGCGACTGTCTCTATGGCATCATTCATAGGTGTGCCCGTACCGTGTGCATTCACATAAACGGTATCCTTTTCGGTGTAGCCCGCCTCACCCACTGCGTCTACCATAGCCTGTGCTCCTCCCCTTGCCTCAGGGTGGGGTGCGGTTATATGGTGAGCGTCGCAGGTAGAGCCGTAGCCGCATACCTCGCCGTATATTTTGGCACCCCTATTTTTTGCGTGCTCGTATTCCTCTAAAACAAGAGCTACTGCACCCTCGCCTATTACAAAGCCGCCTCTGCGCTTATCAAATGGCAGAGAAGCCTCATCGGGATTAACAGACACCGAAAGCGCCTGCATATTAACAAAGCCTGCAACGGCAGATGGACTAACAGCCGCCTCTGCTCCGCCTGTTATAACCGCATCGGCATAGCCGTGACGAATCATACGCATAGCCTCGCCTATAGCGTTTGAGCCCGATGCACAAGCCGTTACCGCCGGCATAGCAGTACCTCGGCAATCGTGGCGAATAGCAATCATACCTGCCGCCATGTTGGCTATCATCATAGGAACAAACAAGGGGGATACACGTCTCGGACCCTTTTCCATAAGCTTTGTGTGCTCGTTTTCAAAGGTGCCGATACCGCCTATACCCGTACCGAAAAGAACCGCAAAGCGCTCAGGGACTACATTACCCTCAATTCCGCTCTCGTCTACCGCCTGTTGAGCGGCGGCTACGGCAAACTGTGCGTAACGGTCGGTACGCAATATGTCATTTCTCTCCAAATAGTCGGCAGGGTCAAAATTTTTAACCTCTGCGCCTAATTTTGCTTTATAGCTGGTTATATCAAAAAGGGTAATCGGCGCAATACCGTTTTTACCCGCCTTTAAGCTTTCCCAAGCTTCATTAACGCTGTTACCAACAGGGGTAATTGCTCCCATGCCAGTAACAACAACTCGTCTGTTTTCACTCATAATTAAACTCCTTACATAGCTATTCCGCCGTCGACACGGAGTACCTCGCCCGTTACGTATTTAGCTGTTGCAAGATATGCCACCGCATCGGCTACATCCTGAGCATCCCCCATTTTACCGAGAGGTATCATATTAAGCAGCGGATTGTCAGCCTGCATTTCAGTCATATCTGTCTTTATAAAACCGGGGGCAATGGCATTACAGCGAATACCACGGGGAGCGAGCTCTTTGGCAACCGACTTTGTAAGCCCTACAAGCCCTGCCTTAGATGCGGAATAGTTGCTCTGTCCTGCGTTGCCCATAAGTCCTGCAACAGATGTAATGTTTATAATACAACCCTCACGGTTTCTAAGGAATAACCCCGTCATATGGCGTATCATATTAAAAGCACCCTTTAGGTTGGTGTTCATTACAGCGTCAAAGTCCTCCTCCTTCATCATAGCGGTAAGACCGTCACGTGTAATGCCTGCATTGTTTACTAAAATATGTGCCGTACCGAAATCAGCTTTAATATCTGCTACCGTTTGCTTTACGGTTTCAAAGCTTGAAACATCACAACAGTAAGGTTTAGCTTTTACTCCGTATTCATTTGTGCATTTATCGCATACCCTTTGGGCGGCTTGGCTGTTTCCTGCGTAAATAACCGCAATATCAGCACCTAAGGAGGCTAACTTATATGCAATAGCCGCTCCTATACCACGTGAGCCGCCGGTAATTACTGCTACCTTTCCTTTCAGCACGGTTCCACCTCCGACAATAAAGCTTCAAGCTCCGACACAGAGTAGGTTTTAACCTCCGAGTCGATTTTCTTTATCATATTACTAAGTGTTTTTGCAGGCCCGATTTCAATAAATGTATCAATACCGTTTGAAATCATGTTGCGAATTATATTCTCCCACTGTACGGGATTGCAAATCTGTTTAGATAAAAGTCCTACAACATCCTCTGTGTAAGCTTTAGCGGTCATGTTGGAATAAAGGGCTATATTCTGCTTTTTTATTTCTGCTTTTTTAAGCTCCTCTGCAAAAGCCGCAGCCGCCTCTTTCATGAAGGGAGAATGGAAAGCGCCCTTAACCTTAAGAGGTATTGCCCTGCCCCCTGCCGCCTTTACATCAGCGAAAAAGTCGGGCATTTGGGAGGAAAGTCCCGAAACGGTAATCTGTCCGGGGCAGTTAAAGTTAACAGGGTAAATGTCAGAGTACTTACCGCAAAGCTCGGTTACCGTTTCGTCTTTAAGCTTTACAACAGCCGCCATTGAGGTATCAAACCTTTCAGCCTCAGCCTGCATAAGCTCCCCTCTCTTACACACAAGGCGAAAGCCTGTTTCGTTATCGAATATTCCTGCATAAGCTGCGGCAACCACTTCACCTAAAGAAAAGCCGGCAACAGCATCAGCTTTTATGCCTTTTTGGGTAAGCACGGCTGCTGCCGCCAATTCCATAGCAAAAAGGCAGGGCTGGGTATTTTTGGTTTCCTTCAATTCCTCATCTGTACCGCAAAAGCATTGGGCTGAGGTATCAGGACGGATTTTATCGCACATATCGAATATATCTTTTGCAATGGGGTACTTATCGGCTAAATCCTTACCCATTCCCGAATATTGGTCGCCCTGACCCGAAAAAACAAATGCTATTTTACCCATGACTGCGCCCTCAAAAGGATAGGCTCTGCCCCATCCATAACTTCCTTTATAATTTCAGCGGCAGGCTGTTCCTTTTTGACCATTGCCGCAATCTGACCCGATAGGAAACAACCCTTTTGGTTGTCACCTTCTTTTACTGCAAGGCGCAAAGCGCCCGTAGCCAAGGCTTCCAGCTCATCATCGGGCATACCGCCGTATTCCGCCTTAGAATAATCCCTTGCAAACTGAGTGCGAAGACTACGAACAGGGTGACCCAAGCGCTTGCCTGTAACCATTGTGCAAAGGTCGGTAGCCTTTAAAATTTTCTCTTTATATGTAGGATGTATAGTACATTCCTCTGCGCTTAAAAATCGGGTTCCCATTTGAACTGCGCAGGCGCCTAACATAAAGGCGGCGGCGACACCTCTGCCGTCTGCAATTCCGCCTGCGGCGATTACAGGCAGGTCGGTAGCATCACAAATTTGCGGTACTAATACCATAGTAGTAAGCTCGCCTACGTGACCGCCGCTCTCACCGCCCTCGGCAATAAGTGCAGAAGCGCCAAGACGGGTCATAAGCTTTGCCATAGCAACCGATGCTACCACGGGGATAACCTTAATACCTGCCTGATTCCAAGCCTTTATATACTTAGAGGGGTTACCTGCACCCGTAGTTACCACCTCTACCTTTTCTTCTATTACAATATCTGCTATATCGTCCGCATAAGGACTTAACAGCATAATATTTACTCCAATTGGTTTTGTTGTTGCGGAACGGGCAATTTTTATCTGCTCACGTACATATTCACCGGGGGCATTTCCTGCCGCAATTATGCCGAGACCGCCGCCATTTGATACAGCGGCGGCCAATTTACCGTCAGCAATCCAAGCCATTCCACCCTGAAACACGGGGTATTTTATACCCAACATCTCACAAATTTCTGACTTAATCATTTTTTAACCCTGCTTGCTCTGAATGAATTTATCCAAATCGCCTACGGTTTCAACCTTTTGGTCTAACTCGATTTCAATGCCGATTTCGTCCTCTAAATTCATAAGCAGCTCTACGGTATCAAGAGAATCAATACCAAGCTCAGAGAACTTGCTTTCGGGTTTTACTGCTGAAACATCACAGCCTGTGCGTTCCGCAACGATTTTAGCAATAGCGTCAAAGTACATTTAAAATGCCTCCAAAAAAATATTCAAGCAAGTTGTTGCCTGTCGAGCTTTATTATACTAACGGTAAGTTCCGTATAAGTTCCCAAATAGTTCCAGTTGCGTTCCCAAATTATGAATATTTTGAAAATTAAGATATGCAAAAAAACGGAGAAATGCGCTGATTAAAGGCTTTTCTCCGTTTTTACTATTAACTTTATTTATCTTATAAAATTAGTTACCTGACCGAGTTCTCTTCAGGATAAAGCGTATTTTTCAAACTTATTCTACCTTTCCGCCCTCTACAACAAGGTTGTCGGGGTTTGCAGCTTTTCCGTAAACGGAATCGAGAGTAGCCGCATAGTCGGCATGGAAAAAGTTTTCCTCGCCCAAAGCTTCAATTTCGTCATTAAGCCAATCAAGCAGTGTTGTATTGCCTTTTTGAACTGCGGGAGCAATAGTGTCGGCATTTCCGAGAGCATCAATACCTACAGTAAAGCCTGTGTTGGAAAGTGCCCATGCGAGAACCTCGGTATTGTCGGTGGAAAATGCATCTCCTCTGCCGTCTAACAGAGCATTATATGCGTCGGCATACTCGTCATATTTCTGTAAGCTAACATCGGGATAGTTCTTTTCAAAATATGTTTCGGCGGTGGTTCCCTTGACAACAATTAGGTTTTTGGCATTTAACTGTTCAACATCGGTAATAAGGGCATTGTCGGGTGAAACAACTCCTAACATTACCTTCATGTAAGGCAGAGCAAAATCAACCTGCTTGGCACGTTCCTCGGTTACGGTGAAGTTTGCAAGAATAATATCCACCTTGCCCGTAGCAACATATTCAACACGGCTTGCAGGGTCGGTGGAGACATACTCAACCTCAACCCCTAAATCCTTTGCGATACGCTCGGCAAAATAAATGTCATAGCCCTGATATTTACCGTTTTCGTCTACATAGCCGAAGGGTGCCTTATCGCTGAATACACCGATTACGATTTTTCCGCTTTGCTTGATTTCGTCAATAGTACGGTATGAGGCTGTACCGCTGCTACCTGTTTTTGCGTTGCCGCAGCCTGCAATGCCTGTTATTAACAGCAGTGAGGCGACGGTTAAAGTAATAAGCTTAATAAAAAGATTTTTGAGTTTCATTATAATTTCCTTCTTTCAAGAATTTTTACGTTTTTCAAAGGAAAAGGTTTTAAGAAAATCCTTTGCCCTTTGTGATTTGGGATTTGTGAAAAATTCGTCAGGTTTTGAATTTTCCACAATTTTCCCATTATCTAAAAATATAATACGGTCGGCAACTGCTCTTGCGAACTGCATTTCGTGGGTAACGATAACCATAGTCATGCCGCTTTCGGCAAGCTCCAATATAACATCCAAAACCTCCTTTACCATTTCGGGGTCTAAGGCGGCGGTGACCTCGTCAAAGAGCATTAACTCAGGGTTCATGCAAAGGGCACGTATAATTGCCGCACGCTGCTTCTGTCCTCCCGAAAGCTCCCTTGGGTATGCTTTTCGCTTTTCCCAAAGACCTACTCTTTTTAAAAGCCGTTGAGCATCCTGCTCCACTTCCCTTTTAGGACGCTTTTGCACCTTTATAGGAGCTAAGGTTATATTATCCATAATGCTTTTATGCGGGAATAAATCATAGCTTTGGAAAACCATGCCGATTTTCTGTCTGAGCTCGGTTATTTTTTTACCGTCCGCAGTTACCGCCTTACCGTCTAAAAGCACGGTGCCGTCGGTTGGAGGCTCTAAGCCGTTCATACATCTGAGCAGGGTACTTTTTCCACAGCCCGACGGTCCTAATACCACAACCACTTCACCCTTGTGAACACTTAAATCAATTCCGTTTAAAACCGTTTCACTTCCGAAGCGTTTTACAAGTCCCGAAATTTCCAGCAATATTTTATCTTCCATTTTCCGTTACCTCCAACGCTTTTCAAGCTTCCTTGCCAGCATGGAAATAGGAAAACAGGCAAGAAAATACAGCAAAAATATAACTCCGTAGACCCACAGCGCCGCCGTTGGGTAATCAAAACGGTTGGCGTCAATAATCTGTTTACCAACCTTTAAAACCTCTGTCATACCGATAAGCACTACAAGGCTTGTAGTTTTTATCATACGGGTAGTAAGATTTATAGTAAGGGGAATAAGTCGGCGCATAGTTTGGGGGACTACAACGTAGCCGAAGGTCTGCACCCTGCTCATGCCTAAAGCCATGGCGCTGTCGTACTGGTGCTTCGGTATACTTATAAGTGCCGAGCGCACCAAATCACCCATTTCGGCAGTACCCCACAGAGTAAACACTATAATTGCGCTTGTATCACCCGAAAGGTTCCAGCCGAAGGCTCTTGTTACACCGAAATATGCAATAAATAAAAGGACTAATTGGGGCATTATTCGGATAAATTCGAGATACACACGGCTAACTATCCTTGATACAGGGCTTTTAAGTGTCATAAGCATTCCGAACAGCAGACCTAACGGAATGGACAGAAGCACCGCAATCAGGCTGATACGGAGTGTCACCCAAAGACCGCCTAACAGTCTGAGAAGGTTCTTACCCATAAAAAGCACGCTAATTCCCGAACCCTGCATACCGTAGCCTCCTCTCGATAATACTTGACAAAACGGAAATGGGCAGCAGAATTACAAGATATGCCGCTACTAACATTAAAAGTGCCTCGTCTGTCTCGTAGTAAAGCCCTATTAAATCCTTTGTGACATACATTAAGTCTGCCAAGGCTATTCCGCTTACAACCGAGGTCTCCTTTATAAGAAAAATTACATTAGCGCAAATTGCAGGCACCGATACGGCAAGCGCCTGCGGAAAGATGACCTCTTTCATTATAAGCACTCTACCCATACCGAGACTTGCGGCGGATTCTATCTGCGTTTTTTCCACAGCTTCAAGTCCGCTTCGTATAGCTTCGGACATGTAGCTCCCGCCTAAAAAGGCAAGCCCTGTAACGGCACAGACTTCTGCACTTAAGACAATACCTATTTTTGGAAGTCCGAAATAGAGAAAAAATAATTGCACCAGCAAGGGTGTATTTCGGCTGATTTCAATATATACGGA
>JAFUOL010000074.1 GCA_017481865.1 Clostridia bacterium
ACTTCTTCAAAATACTCAAGTGAAATTGTAGACGATGCTTGGAGTCTTAAAACCGCTTCTGCTAGCAAATCGGGTAACAAAGCCATAGGTGATGCTACATATCAGCGCAAGGTTCTTTTTATTACAACAAGCACAGAGAATCCGCACATTGAACTTAAATGCGACACTTACGGTAATCTATCTTAGTATTTTTTAATTTCCATTTTGATTTTTCCGATTCTTCTAACTAAATTTCGATAAGCTATGTTACAAAAAATTTCGTTACCTTAGCTTATCGGAATTTTTTATTGAATTTAACCTTAAATTTTGAATTTTAAACCGCGATTTCGACAACCTGAAATATTGACAAAAAAACGCAGAAAGCTTATAATATATATTTTGTAGAGATTATTTAAAGGAAGTAGTATAATGGCAAAAATCGAGAATTTGAGAAATGTCGCAATTATTGCCCACGTTGACCACGGTAAGACCACCCTTGTTGACCAGCTTTTGCGTCAGAGCGGAACCTTCCGTGTGAATGAAACGGTGAATGAACGGGTAATGGACTCTAATGACCTTGAAAGGGAGAGAGGCATAACCATTCTTTCTAAAAATACAAGTGTAATGTACGGCGATATTAAGATAAACATTGTCGATACCCCCGGTCACGCAGACTTCGGCGGTGAGGTTGAGCGAATTTTACAGATGGTAGACGGTGTTTTACTGCTGGTAGACGCTTTTGAGGGTTGTATGCCCCAGACCCGTTTTGTGCTTAAAAAAGCCCTTGCCCTCGGCAAAAAAGCGGTAGTTGTTGTTAATAAAATAGACAGACCCATGGCAAGACCTCACGAGGTTGTGGACGAGGTTCTCGATTTATTTATCGAGCTTGGAGCAGACGAAAATCAGATAGAATTCCCCGTGATTTTCGCATCGGGCAGAGACGGATATGCAACCTATTCACCCGATATTGCAGGAACGGACATGAAGCCGCTTTTCGATGCTATTGTAAAAGAGATTGACCCGCCTGAGGGTGACACCGAAGGTCCCTTGCAGATACTTTTCACCAATATCGAGTATGACGATTATCTCGGTCGTATCGGTGTGGGCAGAGTTATCAGAGGCTCTGTTAAAACGGGACAGGCTGTAGCTCTTTGCCATAAGGACGGTAAGACCTCCAATGTTAAAATTGCCAAGATGTTTATGTACAGAGGCTTAAAGCGCTATGAGGAGGAGACGGCAACTGTCGGAGATATTATTCAGGTTGCAGGTATTACCGAGCTTGAAATAGGCGAAACCGCCTGCGCTCCCGATTGCATTGAGCCGTTGCCCTTTGTTAAAATAGACGAGCCGACACTGGCTATGAACTTTATGGTAAATAATTCTCCCTTTGCAGGTAAGGACGGTAAGTTTGTAACCTCACGAAATCTGCGTGACCGCCTGTTTAAAGAGGTTATGACCAATGTCAGTCTGCGTGTGGAGGAGACCGACTCCGCCGATACCTTTAAGGTTTCGGGCAGAGGTGAATTACACCTTTCTATCCTTATTGAAACAATGCGCCGTCAGGGCTATGAATTTCAGGTTTCTCCACCTGAGGTTATTTATAAAAGAGATGCCGACGGTACACTTTTAGAGCCTATGGAGCTTTTGATGATAGAGGTGCCCGAGGAATATGTCGGCGCTGTTATGGAGCGATTGGGTACAAGAAAGGCTGAAATCAAAAACATGGGTACCCGTGAGGGCGGTACTTCACATCTTGAATTTACCATCCCTGCCAGAGGACTTTTAGGCTACCGTTCACAGTTTTTAACCGATACCAACGGTAACGGTATTATGAACCACGTGTTTGACAGCTATCAGCCCTATAAAGGCGATATTGAACAGCGTTCTACAGGCTCTATTATCGCTCATGAGCAGGGCGATGCTACCGGTTACGGACTTTTCAATACACAAAGCAGAGGACGTTTGTTTATAGGCCCCGGTACTCCCGTTTATGAGGGTATGATAGTGGGTGAAAACCCCAAGAGTGAGGATATTGTCTGCAATGTTTGCAAGAAAAAGCAGATGACAAATACCCGTGCCAGTGGTTCGGATGACGCACTGCGCCTTGTTCCGCACTCTAAATTAAGCCTTGAGCAGTCCTTGGAATTTATAAAGAACGACGAGCTTGTTGAAATTACTCCTAACAATATAAGACTTCGCAAGCGTATTCTTAATAAGGAAGAACGTATGAAAGCTGAGTCGAGAAAGAAATAATGGAGTACGTAATTCTTGATTTGGAGTGGGACAATGTCTATTTCCCGCCTGCAAAACGGTTTGTAAATCAGATATTGCAGATAGGTGCTGTAAGGCTTGACAGCGATTTCCAATTAGTAGATACCTTTGAGGCAACCGTCCGTTCTGCGGTTTCTAAAAAAGTTTCAGAGCGCTTTTCCAAGCTTACGGGCATAACCTCCGAAAAAATGCTTTCGGGAATACCCCTTAATGAGGCGGTAGAGGGCTACAACCGCTTTAGCGAGGGTGCAGAGGTTGCTATGACATGGAGCAACACCGACCTTTACACTATCGTTGATAATCAGAAAACTCTACTTAAAGGTAAAACCGAATTTGCCTTTAATAAGTACCTTGATTTGCAAAAGCTTGTTCAGGGCGAAATGCTGTTAAGGGGACATGATACAAAAAATCAGATATCCTTAGAGGGTGCGGCGGTGCTTTTCGGTATAGATACCCTTAATTTTGAGCTTCATACCGCTTTGGACGACAGCCTTTTATGTGCCGAGCTTCTGCGTATTTGCTACAACAAGGAGCATTTCGACGCACTTTTAAGGGACACAAAAGCCCCTGATTTTTACGCAAGGCTTCGCTTTAAAGCATATCCCATATCGGATATAAGGGATAAGAATATTGACAAGGAAAGCCTTAAATTCTCCTGCCCTGACTGCGGCGGTAAGGCTGAAAGATTAGCTAAGTGGAAATACCGCAACCGCTGGTTTTCGGCACCCTTTAAATGCAAGGAATGTGGCTTTAAATTCAGCGGCAGGGTCTCCTTTAAAAAGACCTTTGACAGCCTTGAAGTAAAGCGAAGAACTGTAGAGTTTAAAAAGAGGAAAAGCAATAATGAACTGCAATCTTTACCCGAGACGGTGCAACACCAATAGAACCGAAACAGAAAACTTAAAAGGATTTTGCAAAATGCCTTTGCGACCGAAAGTCGCAAGGGCTGATTTGCATTTTTGGGAGGAACCCTCTATAAGCGGAAAAAACGGGTCGGGTACGGTCTTTTTCAGCGGTTGCTCGTTATCCTGCGTTTACTGTCAGAACTTTGATATTTCCCATAAATGTCAGGGTAAAGAAATTTCCGTAGAAGAACTAGCTGATATATTTAAGCAATTGGAAAATAGGGGAGCACATAATATAAATCTTGTTACCCCTACACATTATGTGCTAAGCATAAAAAAAGCGCTCGAAATTTGCAAACCGAAAATTCCCGTGGTTTATAATTCGAGCGGATATGAACGTGTGGAAGCTCTTAAAAGTTTGGAAGGCTTAGTAGATATATTTTTGCTTGATTTAAAATATTTATCGCCTGACAGGGCTCAAAGATATTCGGGGGCTTTTGATTATCCCGAATATGCAAAAAAGGCTATACTCGAAGCCTGCCTACAAAGTCCAAAATGTGAATTTAAGGACGGCATTATGCAAAAAGGCGTTATCATCCGTCATTTACTTTTGCCACAGGGCACAAAAGAGGCTATGGCGGTGTTTGATTGGGTAAGGGAAAATACTCCTGATGCTTATTTTAGCATTATGAGCCAGTATACACCCTGCGGAAATGCCGAAAATTACAAGGAAATCAACCGCAAGGTAACAAAAAGAGAATACAACAAGGTACTCGATTATATTTGCAGCTTTGATTTTCCTAATGTTTATATTCAAGAGCAGACAAGCGCCGATAAAAAATATATCCCCGATTTTAATATGAAATAATTTATTACGAATATTGTCGAGGTGAAAGCTCGAAAAAGGACGTAAGCAGGAAAAATATGTAATATTATAATGGTTTAACACTTTCTTTGTGGAAAAGCTTGCATTTATTGCCAATTTGGAGTACAATGTGTAAAAATAATAAATGCAGGAGAGGTAAAAATCCATGGAAAA
>JAFUOL010000006.1 GCA_017481865.1 Clostridia bacterium
AGGCATAGAGAAGCCCTCCCAGCCTTGCGGCTTCGGGTGTACGGGTAAAACGGCGGATGTATGCGTAAGCGGTAAGTGCGGCACAGCCGAATTTTAAAATAAGCAGAGGCCCTATAAGATAAGGGACAAGGGTGTTCGGGAAAGGAACAGTCAGCCAGAAAAAGGGACTTCCCAAAAGATAAAAGCTGTATGAGCCTATAAAATTAGCGCCGAGGTCAGTACTCCAGCTCCAGAAAATATTACCCTCTCTTATTGCCTTGTGGCACTCCTGATAAAAGGGTATCTGCTGAACGTTAAAGTCCCCGTAAAAGGTGAAATAACCCTCGCTCATTATCATATAAGGCACAAAAAATGCGGCGGAAACAAGCAATCCTAACAAAAATGTAGAAAGATATTTTTCCTTTCGGGGTTTAAGCACCGTTTTCTTGGAATAAGAAAATCCCATTCTCGACATCCTTTAAAAAATTATTTTATTGATATTATACCAAGAAATGTTATAATATTCAATAAGGATGTGATGTATTTTGAAAAATCATTTTTATGCAATGATGTCAAGAATGAAAAATATCTACCGATGGGGACTTATGCGTAATACCCGCAGAGAAAATTTGTCCGAACACTCTTTGGAGGTGGCGCAGATAGCCCATGCTCTGAGTATTATAAGCAATAAGCGTTTCGGCGGAAAAACCGACCCTAATTATGTTGCGGCGGTGGCTATGTACCACGATACTTCAGAGATTATAACAGGGGACATGCCAACACCTATTAAATATTATAATGATGAAATAAAGGGCGCTTATAAGCAGATAGAGGCGGCGGCTGAACAGCAATTAAGCAACATGCTCCCCGATGATTTTAAGGAGGAGTTTGCAAAAATTTATAACCCCGACCCTGAAACACGGCGGCTTGTAAAGGCGGCGGATAAAATATCGGCGCTTATTAAATGTATTGAGGAATTAAATATGGGCAACCGTGAATTTGCCGTTGCCAAAAAGACAATTGAAAAGGCTGTAGAAGAAATGAAAATGCCCGAGGCAAACGTTTTTATGGACGAATTTCTTGATAGCTTTTCACTAACACTTGACGAATTGAGGGATAATAAATGACAGAACAAAAAGCACTTTGCTTTGCAAATATGTACGGCGTCTTGGGAGCACTTGTAAAGCTTTGTGAGACCGATAACACCGCTAAAGAAATTTTAAGTACAATTAAAAATCCTGTTTCCCTTTGCTTTGATGTTAAAGGGGGACCCTGCCGTACCTTTCATTTTACTAAAGAGGGTTGCAAGATAACCGAGGGCGCTAAGGGCTGTAACTGTAAAATGAATTTTGCTTCGCCTGAAAAGTTTAATCTGCTTATAAATGAAAGCAAACCCGGTATTCCGGTTAAGGGTACTGTAAAGCTTTTAAGCTTTTTATTAGGTACATTTTCTAAGCTTACAGACAGACTTACAGAGCTTTTACGCCCCGATGAAAAGGCGCTGGAAAATGAAGATTTTTTCGAGCAGAGCACCATACTTACTATGTACACAATTGCAGGTGCTGTGGCAGGACTTGCAAATTCCGATTCCATTGCAAAAATCTCGGCAGGGAATACCGTAGACGGCGATATTCTTTTAGGTATCAAGGACAAGGCTTATGCTACGTTAACGGTAAAAGACCATCATTTTTCCGTACTTTACGAAAAGACCCAAAAACCCAGAGCTATAATGGAGTTTTCTGATGTTAAACTGGCAAACGGACTTTTTGGCGGTCAGGTTTCCACAATTAACGAAATGTGCAAGGGCAATATTGCCCTTTCGGGTATGATTTCCATGCTTGATAACGTAAACCGTATTCTTGACAGAGTATCTCTCTATTTAGCGTGAGGTGGCATGCTTGAGTAAAATTGCTAACACCACCGTTTTTGTTCGGGGCAGTACCTTTGTACGGTATCGCTCACTTCAAAACGGCATTATGAACAATTTTCTTTCTAGCGATAATTTGTGATTAAAGGACACAGTTTTAAGGAGTAGTTGTAAAATGAGTAAATTTCCTGAATATAAACACGAAAAAAGCCGTCAGTGGTTTGACAGAGCACTTGACGTTATACCTTCAGGTATATACGGTCATTTAGGACCCTCCGAGGGTTTGTTTTTACCCTTAGATAAATGGCCCTTAATAAGCTCTAAGGCTCAGGGTACATACTTTTGGGATATGGACGGTAACAAGTATCTCGATTTTATGTGCGCCTACGGACCTAATGTTTTAGGCTACAATGACCCTGATGTTGATGCGGCGGCATTAGAGCAGTTGAAATCGGGCAACTGCACTACAGCCCCCTCCTATAAAATGGTAGAGTGTGCAGAATTATTGTGTGACACGGTGGAAACTGCCGACTGGGCATATTTTATGAAAAACGGCACCGATGCTACAACCTTTGCGGTAATGTGTGCCAGAGCCTATACCGGAAAGAAAAAGGTTATATTCTTTAAAGGATATTACCACGGCAACGACCCTTGGGCTATGAAAGCCGATTACCCGGGAATTCTGCCTGAGGATGTAGCGAATAACATTATAGTTCCTTGGTTTGATATGGAAGCTTTGGAAAAGGCTTATATTGAAACAAAAGGGAATATAGCCGCAATTATCGCCCAGCCTTATGACAACGGTAATTTTTACGATAACCAAACCGCCTCTCACGAGGAATGGCAAAGGGTACGTGATTTTTGCGATAAGTACGGTATTGTGCTTATAATGGACGATGTCCGTGCAGGCTTCCGCCTTGATATTAAGGGCAGTGACCACTATTACGGAATAAAGGCGGATATCATTTGCTTTTGTAAGGCACTTGCCAACGGCTATAATATGTCAGCCGCCTGCGGCAGGGAATTTTTAAAGACCGCCGCCTCGTCCCTTTCTTTTACAGGCTCTTACTGGATGAGTGCCGTTCCCTTTGCGGCTTGTATTGCTACTATAAATAAAATGAAAAAGCTTGATACCCCCACCCTTTTTAAGGCTACGGGTGAAAAGCTTACAAACGGACTTAAAGCCGCCGCTAAAGAACATGGATTTGATTTGGTGGTTTCAGGCGAGCCGGCGCTGTTTTATCTGCGAATTGCTAATGACGACAGCCTTATGCTTCATCAGGAATGGGTAGCGAACTGTGTATCCCGTGGACTTTTTATAACCTCCCACCACAACCACTTTATAAATGCCGCCGTAACTGATGACGATATACGCTTAGCTATTGATATTGCCGAGGATGCATTTTCCGTAGTTGCAAAAAATCATCCGGAAATAAATTAGAATTTCATTGACAAATACCCCTACGGGGTATATAATTGTGGCATATCGCAAGAAAGGAAAATAGTATGAAAACGGAACAATATATAATAAGCGGTATGTCATGTGCGGCGTGTTCAGCCTCGGTGAATAGGGTAATAACACGGCTTGACGGTGTTACGGAATGTGACGTTAACCTTATCACGGGCAAAATGACCGTAATTTATGATGAAACTAAAACAGGTCAAGCGGATTTTGTAAGGGTAGTGGAAAAGGCAGGCTTCGGAATAGAGCCTGATGTTCAAAAGCAAGAAAAAAAGCCGGAGAAAAAGGAAAAAGAAAACTCGGTTTTACCTATTTTGATAACGGCTGTATTCAGCGGATTACTGCTGCTGATTTCTATGGGACCTATGCTTATAAACGGCTTTCCCTTGCCGAGCTTTATAAACCCCGAAATCAATCCTTACAACTACGCTATAACCCAGCTTTTGCTGACACTTCCGGCGTTATTCACAGGCAGAAAGTTCTTTATTAAGGGTATACCTCTGCTTTTCAGGGGTCACCCGAATATGGACTCCCTTGTAGCTGTAGGGGCAGGAGCCTCCTTTATTTACAGTATTGTAATGACATACACAATAGTAAACAACCACCACGCAATACACAATCTTTATTTTGAAAGCGTGGCGGTGGTAATTACCCTTGTAATGCTTGGTAAATATTTCGAGGGCAGAAGCCGTAATAAAACTGCCGATGCGATAAAAAAGCTTATTGAACTGCCTCCCGATACCGCTGTGGTTTTAAAGGACGGTAAGGAGTACACCGTTCCCACCGAAAAGGTTAATTTAGGGGATACTCTTGTTATTAAGTCGGGTGCAAAGATACCCCTTGACGGTATTGTTAAGGAAGGGCAGTCGGGTGTAGACGAATCAATGCTTACAGGCGAGAGCCTGCCAGCGGAAAAAACAGTAGGGGACAGTGTTACCGGCGGCAGTATCAACATTGACGGGCTTATGTTAGTAGAGGTCACCCGTATAGGCGGGGATACTACTCTTGCCAAAATAATAAAATTCGTTGAGGACGCTCAAAGTAAAAAAGCGCCTATTTCCAAAACTGCGGACAAGGTTGCAGGAATATTTGTCCCTGCCGTAATTATAATCGCTTTAGTATCTGCTCTGATTTGGCTTATTGCAGGTAAGGATATCGCATTTGTACTTAAAATCTTTACAAGTGTATTGGTGGTAGCTTGCCCCTGCGCATTAGGTCTTGCAACACCTACCGCTATTATGGTAGGCACAGGCTTGGGAGCTAATAACGGTATACTTATCCGCAACGGCGAGGTATTGGAAATAAGCCATAAAATAAAGGCGGCTGTGTTTGATAAAACGGGTACTGTAACTACAGGAAAACCAGAGGTTACCGATATTGTAACCGATGATGAGACAAAATTGATTGCTTTAGCTTCTGCTGCCGAAAGCGGTTCGGAGCATCCGTTGGCTAAGGCGGTAAGAGAGTATGCCGATAAAAATGGCGTAACAGAAACTCAAAAGCCCACCGAATTTAAAAATGTATCGGGTAAAGGTATCGTTTGTACTATAGAAAATGAAAGAGTTATTTTAGGCAAAGCCGCTCTTTTAGAGGAAAACGGAATTTCTACCGATAAGTACCGTGAAAAAGCCGAACAGTTAGCGGGTGAGGGGAAATCGGTGATGTACTTAACCGTATCGGACAAGCTTTTAGGTGTCATTGCAGTAGCGGACAGTTTAAAGCCAGAGTCTGTAGATACATTTAAGAAATTTAAGGAAATGGGAATTAAGACGGTACTGCTGTCAGGTGACAACAAGCTTTGCGCCGAGTATATAGGCGGTATTTTAAATGCCGACGAGGTTTATTCCGAGGTTCTACCCGAGGAAAAGGCAGAAATAGTAGCGAAAATCAAGGGAAAATACGGCTCTGTTATGATGATAGGTGACGGTATAAATGATGCACCGGCTCTTAGTGAAGCAGATGTGGGCTGTGCTATAGGAAACGGCAGTGATATTGCTATTGAGTCTGCCGATATAGTACTTATGAAAAGCAATCCTTATGATGCGGCGAGAGCTGTTAATTTAAGCCGCCTTACTATAAGGAATATACAGCAAAATCTTTTCTGGGCGTTTTGCTATAATACCGTTCTTATCCCTGTAGCGGCAGGAATACTTTATCCTTTGGGGGGTATTCTTTTAAGCCCAATGCTGGCAGGTCTAGCAATGTCCCTAAGCTCGGTATTTGTTGTTGGCAATGCTTTGAGACTTCGAGGTAAAAAGCTATGAACGAATGTAACTGCTGCAAAAAACAAA
>JAFUOL010000075.1 GCA_017481865.1 Clostridia bacterium
TAAATGCACCATTAGCTCAGTTGGTAGAGCACCTGACTCTTAATCAGGGTGTCCCGGGTTCGAGTCCCTGATGGTGCACCATTTGATTAAATCATCGTTAGATGGTTAATATATACCATGAGCGTGGTAGACGTGGCCCGTTGGTCAAGTGGCCTAAGACTCCGGCCTCTCACGCCGGCAACATGGGTTCGAATCCCGTACGGGTCACCATTTTTTAAAAATTGCATATAGTGATATTAGACGGTGCAAACCGTTTGATATAAAGTGCCCAACGGCACATCAGAAAAGTTGGTGTTGATTGCGGCGAGGGTCCACCTGTTCCCATACCGAACACAGAAGTTAAGCTCGCTTGCGCTGAAAATACTTGGCGGGAAGCTGCCTGGGAAGATAAGTAGATGCCAACATTTTTTGCCCTAATAGCTCAGTCGGTAGAGCATGCGGCTGTTAACCGCAGTGTCACAGGTTCGAGTCCTGTTTGGGGCGCCACAGAAAGTCAGTAAACATCAGTGTTTGCTGACTTTTTCCTTTTTATAAATTTTATAAAAATTCTAAAAATAGCTCGCTCGCTAGAAAAAGCAACCGAGTGAGTGTTAACCGCAAAAAATCAATTATTAATGGAGTATGTTGCTACGATTCTAAGTTCGCTTCCCTACATTTTATAAATGTAGGGATTTTGTTATTTGGAGGAAAATTTAATGTCAAATTATCAATTACAAATCAAACAAATTGTAGATTACCCACGTTGTAGAATTTACAGACAACTAATGCAGAGTTTACTCAAGGACCCGAACATTCGCACAGGCGGCAGTTCGGGTCTTTTCTATTATACGGTATTATGTTGTTATGCAAATTTCATAACATCATATAAAAGAATAGGCGGAATTAGTTATATAGTTTATCCAGGCGAATGGGTCTGTAGAACTAAGGAGCTTATGGAACTTTTAAGATTAAAGACCATAAAACAAATTTTATCTATTTTAGATAATCTTCAAAAAAGACATTTGATTGAATATTCAATACTAGGCCACGGCAAGCTGATAAAATATAATGTTACCAATTGGATTAAAGCTAATAGAGTTCTGGATTATAACGCACCATGCCAAAAAGATACCGGTTTCTTCTTTTTACCTATTTCAGTTGCTAACGAATTAGTATCATATAATACACTTAAGGAGATGATGTTATGAATAACAATGTGCGATGTCGAAGAATTATTGCTTGGATTATAGATTGGAATTTATCTGGCTTGCCTTGCTTGTTATATACGACCACATTTATGGATGTGTTTAAACAACCCTCATTTCAAAATATTGGATACATATCGATTTTTATGCTGTTGGTATTTCTTTATCCAGTTACTTTTGTGTTTAGAGATGTAATTTTTAAAGGTCGCAGTATTGGAAAGCGTATTTTGGGGCTGTATGTTTTGGATAAAAACACTAATGAATCAGCAACTATTAAACAAAGAATAATTAGAAATTTGTTTTTCTTTATTTATCCTATCGATGGTATTATTTTAATTGCCACCAAAGAGTCAATTGGAGACAAAGTTGTCAATACTGTTGTAATCAAAAAATAATTAAGAAAATCAGGTTTCTCACCAGTTCTTTTTTGGTCAGTAGAGCCAGAAAAAAGCCTTGAGAGCGGAAAACTCTCAAGGCTTTTAAA
The DNA here is from genome assembly GCA_017481865.1 of Clostridia bacterium. Taxonomy (GTDB): domain Bacteria; phylum Bacillota; class Clostridia; order Oscillospirales; family Acutalibacteraceae; genus UBA737. The sequence continues at coordinate 1,669 of JAFUOL010000075.1, forward strand.
CTGCCAAGCACAAAGCGACGGCGGTTAAAATCAATAGTTTTCTTTTCTAACCTCAAAGAAGCTTTGAGGATGAGCGCAAACAGGGCAAACCTGAGGAGCCTTTTTACCCATTACAAGGTGACCGCAGTTGCGGCATTCCCACATGGTCATTTCTGCCTTTTCGAATACCTGCTGCATCTCTACGTTGTTGAGAAGTGCTCTGTATCTTTCCTCATGGGTCTTTTCTATAGCGGCTACCATTTTAAACTTGTTGGCAAGCTCTAAAAAGCCTTCTTCCTCAGCCTCTTTAGCAAACTGAGCGTACATATCTGTCCATTCGTAGTTCTCGCCCTCAGCGGCGGATAAAAGGTTCTGTGCGGTATCGCCCAAGCCGCCTAAAGCCTTGAACCACATTTTTGCATGTTCCTTCTCGTTATTGGCGGTATCAAGGAAAATAGCGGCTATCTGCTCGTAGCCTTCCTTTTTAGCAACCGAGGCAAAGTATGTGTACTTGTTGCGTGCCTCGCTTTCACCCGAAAATGCTGTGCGAAGATTTTTTTCTGTTTTACTGCCTTTTAATTCCATTTAAAACACCTCAAATTATATTTAATTCGGAATTCGGAATGCATAATTCGTAATTCCAAATTATTTCAAAAATCCGTTAACTATCTGCTCCTCGGCTTGTTGTTCGGTTAACCCCAAGGTCATAAGCTTGATAAGCTGTTCCCCGGCGATTTTACCTATTGCCGCCTCGTGAATAAGGGATGCATCAATATGATTTGCCGTGATTTCGGGAATAGCCGAAACATGTGCGCTATCCATAATAATAGCATCACATTCTGTGTGACCGTTGCAGATATTATTTCCGTTGATACGTGATAAGAAAATCTGCTTTGAATTATCCTTGGCAACCGAACGGGAGATAACATTCGCGCTGGAGTTTGCACCGTTCAAATCAACCGTAAAATCAGTTTCGGCAGTCTGTGTGCCGTGGGTCATAAGCTTTTCCTTGATGACAAGGGTGGCATCGTCCTTTAAAGTCGCTTTAGTGACACGCTTTGTAGAGTCAATACCCTTAATTTGGGTGGTCTCCATTTCCATGTAGCTACCCTCGTCAAGGTTTATAACGGTGGTGGGGTTCATGTTTTTGCCGCCCGTACCGTCACCGCCGCCGTAGTGTTTCTCTACATAACGCACCTTTGCGTTTTTCCCTACAAAAAAGCTGTGGATACCGTCATGCCTCGACTCACCGTCACCGCAGTTGTGAATTCCGCAACCTGCCACGATTTCAACATCGGCATTTTCGCCTATGTAAAAATCATTGTAAACAAGCTCGGTAAGCCCAGTTTCACTAATAATTACGGGAATATGCACCTTTTCACCCTTAGTGTTTGCCTTTATTATAATATTTATACCCGATTTGTCGGTTTTAGTTTCTATATTGATATTTTCTGTTACCTGACGGCTGCTAAGCCCGCCGTTTGCTCGGATATTGTAAGCCCCCGAGGGTGTCCCCTCCATATCGGCTATAATTTTTAGTAGTTCCAGTTCTGTGTTGTTCATCGTCTGCTCCAATTACAATTTTTCGGTAAGGACTTTACATCCGGCATCGGCAGTACCTAAAAGGTCGGGGAGTATTTCATCCTTTTTGCCTATATTCTTAACAGTTCCTCCGGATATTACTATAACCTTGTCGGCAATGTTGAGAATTCTCTCTTGGTGTGAGATTATAATTATCGAACCGCCGAGAGTATTACGCATTTTTTCAAAAACCTTAATAAGATTATTAAAGCTCCAAAGGTCAATGCCTGCCTCAGGCTCATCAAAAAGGGATATTTTAGTTGACCTTGCTAAAACGGTAGCAATTTCTATTCGTTTTAATTCTCCGCCCGAAAGCGAAGCATTTATTTCACGGTCAATATAATCCCTTGCGCAAAGTCCCACTTGGGAAAGATAGTCGCAAGCCTCGTTTATACTTATATCCTTACCTGCCGCAAGACTTATGAGGTCGTGAACGGTTATGCCCTTAAAGCGTACAGGCTGTTGAAAGGCAAAGCTGATACCCTTTTTTGCACGCTCGGTAATAGAAAGTCCGGTTATATCCTCACCGTCCAAAATAATTTTGCCTGAGGTAGGCACAAGTATACCCGCAATTATTTTAGCTAAGGTGGATTTACCGCCGCCGTTGGGGCCTGTTATTACCGCAAAGCCGTTATCCAGCTCTAAATTTATGTTTTTAAGTATCTCCTTAGTACCGTTTTCACCCTCGGCACTAAAGCAAATGTTTTCAAGCTTTAACATTTTTTCCTCCGTGTTAATATTCCTTAGATATATCATAACCCTTTATTTTCCAAAAATCAATGTTTTTTAAGGTCATTTATCGTTATTTTGCTCTGATGTGGTATCGGCTTCCATGTAACCTTTACAAAAAGAGCTAAATACTGAGTGTATCTGCCGATTATATCAAAGGTAGGCCATGTAAAGCAATAAAGCACCTTTTTTAAAAAGGGTATCTTTATAATTCTTTTGTGCTCTATAATAAATAGGTATACCGCAGTCAATGTGTTTTCCAGATATTTTCCCATTCTGTATAAAAGCCGCCACCACAAAGCTATCAGCATTGAGCCGAAAAAGCCGCTGATACCTGCCTTGAACTCTACTGTAAAGGGGAATAAAAATCTTAAAAGCTTTCCAAGATAGGTGCTTGCAGAAAAAAAGTAATTGGGCGACATTCCCTTTGTGTAGCAGAAAAAGCCGTAAAGCAGTACCGACACTATAAGCCAGCGGATAACATTTATTACCGAAAAGGGTGTTAACTGCATTAGCGTGTCATAAGATGCGGCTCTGTGCCGTATGGATTCTACTATCAGCTTTAAAATATCTGTAAAACTGCGCCTGCCCTCGGCTTTTTTAGGTTTGTTCCAAGGATTTTTAAGAAATAATTTTCCGAATATTACATTTACCAAAAGATTAGGTCCTGTCTCGGCAAAAGCCATAAGGTGACCCTTTGACCAGCGAAGTCTTTGTCGCAAAGCGATTTTAAGGGAATTAGGCTGTTCGTCGAAAAATTCAGCGGCGTCGTTATATGTAATTCCGTAGCCCTGAGCTACTGCGTCGGCAGTCAGCGCTCTGTCCTCTGTTAAAGATGTATACTTCCAGCCGTCACGCACTATCTCGTTGGAGAACAGAAAGCCTGTACCCTGAATATTGGTAGCAAGTCTTAAAACCGAGCGAGCCCTGTGGTTAAATCGGATAGACCTTAGCCAATGCAGAGCATATGTAGAGGCTATCCACGATTCGTTGAAATTCTTGGTGTTTCTGTAGCTGGTTATCAGCTTGGCACCTGCATCAAAGGAGTCGTTCATTCGGGCAATATAGTCGGATTTCAACAGATTGTCCGCATCAAAAACAAAGTAGCCTTCAAAGGACTGTCTGCCGTAATCCTCCTCGATTTTTTCAAACAGGAATTGCAGGGCAAAGCCCTTGGTGCGGTGTTCGTCATCAAATCTCTCGTAGCATACAGCCCCCTTACTACGGGCAATTTCGGCGGTATTATCTGTACAGTTGTCGGCAACTACGAAAACGGTTAGCAGCTCCTTTGGGTAGTCCTGCTCTGTAATACTGTCCAAAAGATTGCCTATAACCGTACTTTCGTTCCTTGCAGCTATAACTACGGCATATTTGTGGTTATTTTTCGCAGGAGCAAATTTACGGGTAAAGAAAAGACCGATAATTTTATAAACAGTCTTGTAAGCCAGCATCGCCGTAAAAATACTGCCTATTATACTGTAAATGACCTTTGCAGACGGATATGCACTGCCAACAGCCTCCATAAAGCCGCTTGCGGCAGTGATGATATTATATGTCATGGAAAAACCTCTTAAATGCATTATATTTCAGCCTAATTATACCACTATATCGCATAAATATCAAGACTGTTAAATTCCGATTGCCAAACGGTAAATTCTGTGATATAATCACTATGATTTTTAGGTATATATGGAGGAAAATATGGACATTTTAAAGACCCTGACAGAGGAATTTTCTTTGAAGCCCTTTCAGGTGGAAAACACCGTAAAGCTTATTGACGAGGGCAATACCATACCCTTTATCGCCCGTTACCGCAAGGAGGCTACAGGCTCTCTTGATGACCAGATATTGCGTGAATTGTCGGACAGGCTTTCTTACCTTAGAAACATGGACGAAACAAGGGAAAAAATAAAGAAATCTATTGAGGAGCAGGGTGCGCTGACTGACGAGCTTATTACCGCTATCGACTCAGCGGCTACTTTAACCGAGCTTGACGATATTTACCGCCCCTATAAGAAAAAGCGCAAAACAAGGGCAACCGTTGCTAAGGAAAAGGGACTTGAGCCTTTGGCAGATGTTATTTATCAGCAAGCGCCCGACTGTAGGGAGCCTATAGTATTAGCTGAGGATTATGTAAACCAAGAGCTTGGCGTTGAAACCGCTGAGGACGCTTTAAACGGTGCTATGGACATTATAGCCGAAAAAATTTCGGATGATGCGGATATCAGAAAGCGTATGCGTTTTGTTTGCTCGGCTCACGGAATTTTAACCGTAAAAGCCAATGCCGAGGACGTGGGTGTTTACGAGATGTACGCCGACTACAGCGAAGCGGTTTCCAAAATCCCCGACCATAGAATTTTAGCTATCAACCGTGGCGAAAAAGAGGAGCTTTTAAAGGTATCTATAGATTTCAGTAAAGATAAAGCAATGTTCATTATCTCCAAAAACCATATAAAAGAGGGTTCAGCCGCCACGGCTACCGTAAAAGCGGCGGCAGAGGATGCATACAGCCGACTTATTTTCCCCTCAATCGAAAGAGAAATCCGCTCCGAATTAACAGAGCGAGCCTCGACCTCTGCAATTAGAGTATTTTCCACCAATTTAAAGCAGCTTTTAATGCAGCCGCCTGTTAAGGATAAGGTTACTTTAGGATTAGACCCGGGTTACAGGACAGGCTGTAAGGTAGCAGTTGTTGACGGCACGGGTAAGGTGCTCGATACCGCCGTTATATATCCTGTTCCGCCAAAATCCAAAATAGATGAAGCAAAGGTAATTGTTAAAGCCTTAGTTCAAAAGCACGGTGTAGAGGTTTTCGCTATCGGCAACGGTACGGCAAGTCATGAAACCGAGTGCTTTGCCGCTGAGGTTATAAAGGAAATGGGCGGCGGTGTTTCTTATATGGTGGTCAGTGAGGCAGGCGCCAGCGTTTATTCTGCCTCAAAATTAGCCGCCGAGGAATTCCCTGAATATGATGTATCTTTACGTAGTGCGGTATCTATTGCCCGCAGACTTCAAGACCCGTTAGCAGAGCTTGTTAAAATCGACCCGAAAGCCATTGGTGTCGGTCAGTATCAGCACGATATGCCGCCCGCACAGTTAAACGGAGCGCTTGACGGTGTAGTAGAAAACTGCGTAAACTCGGTAGGCGTGGATTTAAATACCGCCTCGGTTCAGCTGTTATCCCGTGTTGCAGGTATAGGTCCTGCCGTGGCTAAAAATATTGTGACTTACCGTGAGGAAAACGGAAAGTTTACCGCCCGACGTCAGCTTTTAAAGGTCTCAAAATTAGGACCTAAAGCCTTCGAGCAATGTGCAGGCTTTTTAAAGGTAGCAGACGGTAAAAATCCGCTTGACAATACCTCCGTCCACCCTGAAAGCTATGAAGCGGCGGAAAAGCTTTTAAAGCTGTGCGATTATACCGATAACGATATAAAAAGCGGAACGGCTGAAAATTTAGGGGAAAGGGTAGCCACCCGTGGTCTCGATAAAACCGCCGAGGAATTAGGTATAGGTGTGCCTACGCTCCAAGATATAGTTAAGGAATTGGAAAGACCGGGCAGAGACCCCCGAGACGAGTTGCCCCCTCCGATGCTCCGTCAGGAAATTATGTCTATGGAGGATTTAAAGACGGGTATGAAATTAAAGGGCACCGTCAGAAATGTTATAGATTTCGGCGCATTTGTGGATATCGGCGTCCATCAGGACGGATTGGTTCACATCTCCCGTATTACCGACCGTTATATCAAGCACCCGTCCGAGGTTCTTAAAGTAGGCGATATAGTGGACGTTTACGTTTTGTCGGTAGATGTTGCCAAAAAGCGGATATCTTTGAGCATGAAAGAGATTGATAAATAAATGAAACACAATAACTTAAAAGGCAGTTTAATTCTTATTTCTGCCGCTTTACTTTGGGGGCTGGCGTTTGTAGCCCAGTCGGGAGCGGCTCAGCTTGTTCCACCCTTTACCTTTAACGCTTTGCGCTCTTTTATAGGCGCTGCGGCGCTTTACATATTCTATAAAATAGTAAACCGTAAGGAAAAAGCGGCTTTTATACCAAAAGAGGGTAAAAAGCAGTATTTAATTGCCGCTGTGGTTTGCGGAATTTGTCTTGCCGTGTCAATTAACTTTCAGCAGTTTGGTATTTCCTTTTACCCAAAAGGTGTGGCAAGCGAGGCAAGAGCCGGCTTTATTACCGCCTTATATGTAATTTTAGTCCCTGTTTTCTCGGTGTTTTTTCGTAAAAAGGTTTCCCCTGCGGTTTGGCTTGCGGTGGTAATAGCCATTGTAGGCATTTATATGCTTTGCTTCTCAGGGGGTGTCAGCGGAATTTACCTTGCTGATGTGCTGGTATTCCTTTGTGCTATCAGCTTTTCTCTCCACATTATGGCGGTGGATAGGTATGTCGGCGTTACCGGAGGAATAAAGCTTTCTATTATGCAGTTTACCGTAGCAGGGGTAATTTCCCTTGTGTTAGCCGTTGTTTTCGAGCTTAACAGCATAGAGCTTTCGGATATTTTATCTGCCGCACCGCAGATACTTTATTTAGGTATAATGTCAAGCGGAGTAGCCTACACACTCCAAATCGTAGGTCAAAAGTATGCCGAACCGGCAGTCGCCTCCCTTTCGATGAGCCTAGAAAGCGTTTTTGCGGCGCTCGGCGGCTGGCTTATTTCGGGAAATTCCCTGTCGGGACGGGAGCTTTTCGGCTGTTGCTTAGTTTTTGCGGCTATTATTGTAGCCCAATTGCCGGCCATCGGTAAAAAAGAATGTCACTCTTAGTGAATTCCGCATTCCGAATTAAATATTCACAGTTTGTTTAATATTTGACTATATTTGTCTGTTAGTATATAATATGTTTATTATGTCAAAATTTTTTTGGAGGAATAAGTATGATTAACGTTACCGGACTTAGCAAAAGATACGGTAGTCACCTTGCGGTGGAAAATGTAAATTTCCAAATCAAAAAGGGTGAAGTTATCGGTTTTTTGGGACCTAACGGTGCCGGAAAATCCACAATAATGAATATCCTTACGGGATATCTTTCCATGACTCAGGGTAAGGTCGAGATTGACGGCTTTGATATAGCCGAATACCCCGAGGATGCAAAAAGCCGTATAGGCTATCTTCCCGAAATTCCACCCCTTTACATAGATATGAAGGTTAGGGAATACCTCAACTTTATATATGATTTAAAGAAGGTTAAATTCCCCAAAAAGGCGCATATTGACGAGATTTTAAAGCTTGTTAAAATCGACAATGTGCAGAACCGTCTTATTAAAAACCTTTCCAAGGGCTACAGACAGCGTGTAGGCTTTGCCCAAGCCCTTGTAGGCAATCCCGATGTATTGATATTGGACGAGCCGACGGTAGGTCTCGACCCGAAACAGATTATTGAGATACGCAATCTGATATCAAGACTCGGCAAAAATCATACAATAATCCTTTCCTCCCATATTCTTTCGGAAATTCAGGAGGTTTGTCAGCGTGTTATCATTATAAATAAAGGTCAGATAATTGCTGACGATACCGCTGAAAACCTTGCCGAAAAGCTTTCGAGTGACAAAACTCTGGTGGCACGTATTCAGTGCCGTGAAAAGGAAATGCTCGAAGCTCTTTCTACCGTTAAGGGTGTTGCAAATGTAACCTCTCTCGGTACTAAGGAGGAGGGCACTACCGATTACCTTATAGAGCCCAAAACAGGCTGTGATGTTCGTAAGGACGTTTTCGAGCGTGTAGTATCCAGAGGAAAAACATTGCTCTCTCTTTCAAGCAACAAGGCATCCCTTGAACAGATATTCCTGCGCCTTACCGAAGCGGCTGATAATGATGAGGTAAGAAAAATGTTAGGGCTTACAGAGGAATCTGCTGAAACTGCCGAAAAGGTAGAGTTTGAAATCGAATTGCCCGACGAAACAGAAAATGCAGAGGAGGCAGAATAATGAGCGCAGTATTTAAAAGAGAATTTAAAGCATATTTCTCAACACCTATAGGCTACATCGTTTTAGCCGCATTCTATTTCTTTTTAGGTCTTTATTTCTACATTATATACAGCGGCGGCTCACCTTATATAGAGGCTTGTATAATTGCTATGTCTACGGTTGCTGTCTTTACCATGCCGGTGCTTACAATGCGTCTTATGAGTGAGGACAGACGTCAAAAGGTAGATCAGGCTTTGCTTACCGCCCCCGTAAAAATCACCTCGGTGGTATTAGGCAAATTCCTTGCCGCCTTTGCGGTTTTCGCTTTGGGCTTTGCACCTACCGTTATTTTTGAGATAATTGTAGCGTCCTATGTAAGCGTTAATGTTTTGTCCTACCTGTATGCGCTTTTGGGTGCAATGCTTTTGGGCGGAGCGCTTATTGCTATCGGTATGTTCATTTCCTCTTTAACCGAAAGTGCCGTAATTTCCGCAATACTTACACTTCTTGTTAATATAATGGTGCTTTATATGTCCAGCTTTGCAAGCATGATAAACGTTGAATGGCTGGCATCAGTAGTAGAAAAAGCCGCATTTATCACCGCTTTTGAAAACTTCGGTAACAGCGTTTTCTCTGTAGCTGACGTTGTATATTTCTTAAGCATAATCTTTGTCTTTGTTTTCTTAAGTGTTCGCTCACTCGAGAAGAGAAGATGGTCTTAAAGGAGGGCTTAAACAATGGAAGAAAACAAGAACTTAAACCCCGAGCTTGAAGCTGAAACAGCTGAGGCGGAGGATTTCGATATTGCCGAGGCTGTAAAGGGCGAAAAGAAGTCCAAAAAGGCTAAAAAAGATAAAAAGCCTAAAAAGGAAAAGGCTAAAAAAATTAAAAATCAGGCGCTCCTTAAAAGAGGAAGCTACTCCTTGGCTATTACCGCCGCCGTTGTTGCAGGTGCTATAATCCTTAATATTTTAGTAGGCGCTCTGACCGACAGATTTGTACTTGAATTTGATATGTCTTTGAATAAGGACAACTCCATAAGCGAGGAAAATATTGAATACATTAAGGGCATTGAGGATAAGGTCACCGTTACCGTTTGTGCTGACGAGGAAACCTACAGCTCCTATATGGGCTACTATGCCCAGCAGTACTACAGCGTAAGTGACGATGCGGCAACGAGCTATTACGACCAGACCGTTACCCTTGTAAACAAATACGCCGATTACAATAAGAATATTACCGTAAACTTTGTTGATACCCAGTCCACAAAGTTTACCGAAATTTCCTCTAAGTATTCCTCTGAGAAATTGATGTACGGCGATATTATTATTTCCACCGAAAAGGACGGCGCCGAAAAGCATAAAATCATTAGCTATGATGATATTTACTACCTTTATGAGGATACTACCTATGCTTCATACGGTATGAGCTTTTATACCGTAAGCGGTAACAATATCGAAACCGCTTTAACAAGTGCGATTTCCTATGTGACAAGCGATAAGATAAAGCGTGCCGCAATTATTACGGGTCACTCCGCAACCGATTACACCGCCACCTATCAGACACTTCTTAAGGATAACAACTATGAAACGGAGATTATTTCCGACAGTCTTGTTACCGAAATATCAAGTGAGTATGACCTTGTAGTTATTCCTTGTCCCTCTACCGATTTTATCGGTACAGAGCTGGACGCTGTTTCGGAGTTTCTCGATAATGACGGTAAGCTCGGCAAAGGACTTATCTTTGTGGCAGACGTGACTGCTCCATACCTTACCAATCTTTACGATTTCTTAGAGCAATGGGGAATCGTTGTTGAGGATGGTATTCTCTTTGAGACCAACTCCAGCAACCATATGGCCGACGACCCGACTACACTCGGAAGCTACACCACCGAGGCTGACGATATATTAAGCGGAATGAGCGTTTGTATTACAGGCTATAACGCACCTATGTATGCAGGTTTTGAGAGTGAGGGCGGTATCACCGTTACCTCCTTTATGGAAACACCTGACAGCGTGGTAGCCGCTCCCAAGGGAGTGGACGCAAGCTGGACCGAGGCGGATAATTACGAGACAGACACCTACAGCACGGTTATTCAGGCGGCCAAGTCGGATTATGATGAGGACAATAACCCTATTACAAGCTATGTTACCGCATTCAGCAGTACCCACTTCCTTGAATCCGAATACAGCGAATATTCCTCTGTATCAAATAAGGATGTTTTGTTCGCTGTAAGTGAACGAGGCGCAGGCGCAGATAAGACCGATATTTCCTTTGTTTCTAAGTATATTGACGAGGAAAGCTTTGCCGATCAGGTTACCGAGGCGTCGTCTAACACCATGCGTATTATATTTATGATAATACTGCCTATAATCTGCATTGCGGCAGGTATTTATATCTACATTAAGAGAAGGAACGCATAAATGAGTATTCCCGAAAATGAAAAAATAAACGGGCAGGAAAAGGAGACGGAAAACACGGCTGAGGAATTTTCTACCGTATTTTCCGACCCATCCGCCCATGACCGTACCGAAAGCCCTAAAAAAAAGAAAAAACGCTTAATGGCGGCGATAGCCTCTGTTTTGGCGGTGGCTGTCTTTGCGGGGGGCACCGTTGCGGTAATTAAGCTTATTCCCGAAAAGGAAGAGGACACCGCTTCCTCACCCTATCTTCAGGAGGAGACTATTGCCGACTTTGAAAGTGACGATTACACTACCCTTACATTAAATAATGAAAAAGGAACCCTTAACCTTTATTCCGAAAGGGAGGCTGCGTCCGACGATACCGATAACTCGTCGGACAGTACCTCTACCTCGGATGCCGAGGTAGTAACATGGTATGTTGAGGGTGTGGATAAGGAGCTTATCAGCACAAGCTCGGTTGCAACCTTTGTGGGTTCTGCTATAACCGTAGATGTTGTAAGAGAAATCACCGAAAAAACCGCAGCCGATTGCGGACTCGAAAGCCCCTCTATTTCCTTCAATGCGGTGGATACCGAGGGCGAAACATTTTCGGTAAAAATAGGAGCTGAATCTCCTGACGGTTCGGGTTATTATCTGCAAACATCTCTGTCGGATAAAATTTATGTTGTGGGCAGCGGTTATGTTGATGAGCTACAGGTGGAAGCCCTTGATTTTGCTTCAGCCTCAATGGGAGCTTTTACTGTGCCTGACGGGGCTGACGATTATACCGATGACAGCGGCGCTCTTGCCTATTTCGATAAGCTTACCGTAGATAGTAAGAATTTTTCCGATACACTTGTTGTGGAAAATAATCCCGACGAGGAATTGAGCTCATATGTAGGGTATATTATAACCTCCCCCTCAAAGCGTATTGCCGAGAATGTTGATAAGCTTTTTGCGGTTTATACCGACGGATTGACGGTTTCGGGTGCATATACCTTTGACGTTTCGTCTGAGTCGCTGAAAAAGTTCGGTCTTAACGACCCCGATTTTAAAATGACTTTAGAGGTAATGGGCACAACACTTACCTATAAATTTGCTTTACAGGAGGACGGCTATTATGCCGCCGTTAATGACGAAAGTAAGCTTATAAATAAGGTATCTGCCGACACTTTAAGCGGATTTATCGGCTTGGAGCTTACGGATTTCTATTCTTCTTGGATTTCCTTGAATTCTATTGACGATATTTCTCATTTCAAGGTATCTGCCGAGGGTACTGTCTATGATTTTGCCATAGCCGCTAATGAGGACGAGGATGCTGAGGACAGCTATGTAATCACCGCTAACGGCGAATCGATAGACTGTTCGAGCTTCCAGAACCTCTACCAGTACTTTATTTCTCTTGCTTGCACCGATTATACCGTGGATAATGTGACTGCTTCTGCCGATATTACGGTTGACTTTGATTTCCATGACGGCTCAGTAAGCAGTATAAAATTCTTTAAGTCAGGCGAAACAAGGTATCAGTATAGCGTTGACGGTATTCATATGGGTAAGACTACCTCTGCCTCTATGAACAAGTTTATAAAATACCTTAAAAAGGTAGCCGCAGGAGAAACCATCTCCAATATAAGTTAGGCTTGACAAAAAGACCTAAATGATATAAAATACAAAAGCAGTAGGGACTGCATTTCCAACGGCGGAAGTGCAGTCCTGTTTTGCGCGTAAATTTTTTAAAAAGGATGACTTTCTATGAAAAAAATGTACGATATCGCAATAATCGGAGGCGGTATAGGCGGTCTTATGGCGGCTTACCGCCTGAAAGAAAATGCGCCCGAGCTCAAAATTGCCGTTACCGAGAGGGGAAACACCCTCGAAAAAAGGCATTGCCCTGTAGGCAGAGATAAAACCTGTATTCATTGCAAAACCTGTAGCATTACAAGCGGTTTTGCGGGTGCAGGCGCTTTTTCGGACGGTAAATTCAACCTCGGCACCGCCTACGGCGGCACTTTGGGCGAGGAATTAGGTGACGATAGGGCCAATAAGTATATTGATGAGGTCGACAAGATACTGGTTAAATACTGTACCTCGGGTGTGCCGAAGGTTTATAAATCCAATGAGGAATTAAAGCTTAAATGCCTGCAAAATAATTTAAGATTGCTGGATATGAACGTAAAGCATTTGGGCACCGATAAAAACTATATCACTATGCAGAACCTGATTTCGGCTATAGACGAGCAGGGCGTGGATATGTATGCTTTTTATGACTGCAAGACGGTGGAAAAAACGGACAACGATTATAAGCTTATATACACTAACGGCGAAGAGCTGTATGCAGATAAAATAATCATCGCTACAGGCAGAGGCGGAGCCAATTTTGTTGCAGATTTCTGCCGTGCCTTCGGGGTGCACATGCACTCAAACCACGTAGATATCGGTGTAAGAGTGGAAATGAAGGATATTATCTGGAAGGAGTTTTCCGACCGCATTTACGAGCCGAAAATTCTCTACAAAACCAAAACCTTTGAGGATAGATGCCGTATGTTCTGCTTTAACAAGGGCGGTCTTGTATCGGCGGAGAATAACCACGGTATAATCACCGCCAACGGTCACTCCTATGCAGAGGACGAAAAACGGACAGACAACTGCAACTTTGCAATCCTTTCCAGTATCCGTTTTACAGAGCCTTTCGATAAGCCTACCGAATATGCCGAGAGTATATCCCGCCTTGCCAATATGATAGGTAATAACAGCGTACTTGTCCAGCGCTTCGGCGATTTGGTACGGGGACGGCGTACTAATGAGCACCGTTTGGCTCAAAATACTGTAGAGCCTACGCTTAAGGCTACAGCAGGCGATATTTCACTTGTACTGCCCCACAGAATACTTACAAATATTATCGAGACTATTTATGCTCTCGATAAGGTAGCCCCCGGTACAGCTAATGACGATACTTTGCTTTACGGCTGCGAAAGCAAGTACTATTCTATCCGCCCCGAATTTAGAAATGAAAAATTTGAGCTGGCCGACGGAGTTTATATCATCGGTGACGGCAGCGGTATCTGCCGAGGTCTTTCCCAGTCGGGAGCTATGGGTATTTACGTGGCCGACTGTATTACGGATAAGATGATTTAATATAAAAAATATTGTCGATAAAAAATATTGTCGATTTTTTCACAAAGACTATTGCAATTTCCAAAATAATCTATTATAATGTAGAAGGCAAAAATTTAATTCTAAAGGAGATTTCACAAATGACTGCCAATAAAACCGTAAATAAATGGCTCGAAGAAATGAAAGAGCTCCTCACTCCCGACACTGTTGTTTGGATTGACGGAAGCGAGGAACAGCTTGAAGCTTTGCGTGCTGAGGCCGTAAGCACCGGCGAAATGATTAAGCTCAATCAGGAAAAGCTTCCGGGTTGCTATCTGCACCGCACTCAGCCTAACGACGTTGCACGTGTTGAGGATCGTACCTTTATCTGCTCCAAGACAAAAGAAAACGCAGGTCCTACCAACAACTGGTGCGACCCCGCTGAAATGTATGAAAAGCTTTACAAAATTGCCCGTGGTTCTTACAAGGGTCGTACAATGTATGTAATCCCTTATTCCATGGGTCCTATCGGTTCTCCTCTTGCTAAGGTTGGTATCGAGGTTACCGATTCTATCTACGTTGTTCTTAACATGGCTATTATGACCCGTATCGGTGCTAAGGTTCTCGATGTTCTCGGAGACAGCAATGACTGGGTACGCGGCTTACATGCTAAGTGCGATGTTGACCCCGAAAACCGTTACATCTGCCACTTCCCCGAGGATAACACCATTATTTCTGTTAACTCTGCATACGGCGGAAACGTTCTGCTTGGCAAGAAGTGCTTTGCGCTTCGTATAGCTTCCTATCAGGGCTGGAAAGAGGGCTGGATGGCTGAACATATGCTTATCTTAGGTCTCCAGAATCCCAAGGGCGAGGTTAAGTATGTTGCTGCTGCTTTCCCGTCTGCTTGCGGCAAGACCAACCTTGCTATGCTTATTCCCCCCGAGTATCTGCGCAAGAAGGGCTACAAGATTTGGACCGTAGGTGACGATATTTCTTGGATGAAGATAGGTCCTGACGGCAGACTTTACGCTATCAACCCCGAAAACGGTTTCTTTGGCGTTGCTCCCGGAACCAACGAGCACTCTAACTTTAACGCTCTTGAGAGCACCAAGAAAAACACCATTTTCACCAACGTTGCTCTTGACCTTAACGATAATACCGTTTGGTGGGAGGGTCTTAATAAGAACCTGCCCGAGAACGCACTTGACTGGAAGGGCAATCCGTGGGATGCTTCTAAGTTCAACAAGGCTGACAAATCCACCTGTGCGGCTCACCCCAACTCACGTTTCACCGCTCCTGCTAAGAACTGCCCCTGCATTTCCGATGAATTCGACAAGGGTAACGGTGTTCCGATTTCGGCTATCATATTCGGCGGTCGCCGTGCTAAGTGCGCTCCGCTGGTATATCAATCAAAGGATTGGGTTAACGGTGTATTCGTAGGCTCCGCTATGGCATCCGAGACTACTGCCGCCGCTGCCGGTGCAGTAGGTGTTGTTCGCCGTGACCCCATGGCTATGCTTCCCTTCTGCGGTTACCACATGGGTGACTACTTCAAGCACTGGCTTGAAATGGGCGAGAAGCTTGGCGACAAGGCTCCTAAGATTTTCAATGTTAACTGGTTCCGTACCGACGACGAGGGCAACTTCGTATGGCCCGGATTTGGCGACAACATGAGAGTTCTTAACTGGATTATCGACCGCTGCGAGGGCAATGCCGATGCTACAGAAACTGCTATCGGTTATGTTCCGAAGCCTGAGGATATTGACCTTACCGACCTTGATATGGATATCGAAACCTTGAAGTCTATCCTCGAAGTTGATAAGGATGTTTGGACTAAGGAAGCTGAGGAAATCGAGGAACACTACAAGAAGTTCGGCGACAGACTGCCTGCAGAGCTTCGTGAGCAGCTCGGCAACCTCAAGGCTAACCTTGCTAAAATGTAATAAAATTTTCCTTTATGGGAAATTAAAACAAAAAATCGGCTCATCCTTGAGGTGAGTCGGTTTTTCTTTTTGTAAATTCACAAAAAATTTAAATTTTTTTCTTGACTATTACCTTTTTTTAGTATATAATTATGAATTACTAATGATGATGGGGTACTGTGCCACTATTGTAATTTTGCGTCAAAAAAACGCTTTTTACGGCTGAGCACAATATCTGTCATTACTGTTTCTCTTTTGGCACAAAATGTGCCTTAAATTCTGTGGAGGAGTGAGTAAACCTATGGAGTCAACTTCAATGGTGAAGCCCGTAAAGCTTGGCGGCAATACCCGTATGACATTCTCGAAAATCAACGAAGTCATCGACATGCCGAACCTTATTGAAATACAGAAGGACTCGTACAAATGGTTCGTTGAGGAGGGTCTCAAGGAAGTATTCAGGGATATGTCGGCTATAACCGACTACAGCGGTAATCTGCAATTGAGCTTTGTTGATTACAGGCTGGATGATACCCCTAAATATGATGTTACCGAGTGTAAGGCGAGAGATACTACCTATGCAGCACCGCTGCGTGTGACTGCACGTCTTATCAACAACGAAACCGGCGAAATCAAGGAAAGTGAGGTCTCAATGGGTGATTTCCCTTTGATGACCGAATCCGGAACCTTTGTTATCAACGGTGCCGAACGTGCAATCGTTTCACAGCTTGTTCGTTCTCCCGGTGTATATTTTGCAGAAAAAACCGATGAAAAGACAGGTAAAAGGCTCTTTTCCTCCACCATTATCCCCAACCGTGGAGCCTGGCTTGAATATGAAACCTCGGTTTCTGATGCGCTTTATGTTCGTATAGACAAAAACCGCAAGCTGCCCATCACCACCTTTATCCGTGCTTTGGGCGTTGCTTCCAACGAGCAGATTAAGGAGCTTTTCGGTGAGGACGAGCGTCTTTTAGCCACTTTGGATATTGACGATACAAAATCCACCGAGGAAGCACTTGTTGAGGTTTATAAAAAGCTCCGCCCCAGCGAGCCTGTAACTATTGAGGGTGCAAGGGCTTATCTTGAACAGCTTTTCTTTGACCCTCACCGCTACGATATTTCCCGTGTGGGCAGATATAAATACAATAAAAAGCTCAGCATTGGCGCCAGAATCAAGGGTGCTGTTTTGTCACGCCCTGTTGCCGACCCTATGACAGGTGAAATTTTAGCCGAGGCTGATACCACCGTTTCTAAAGAGCTTGCCGCTGAAATCGAAAAGAAGGGCGTAAACTCTGCATATATCAATGTAATGGATTACGAGGGCAACGTTACAGAGGTTAAGGTTCTTTCCAGCGGTATGGTTGACCTTTGCGATTTCGTTGACCTTACTGCTGAGGAGCTCAGTGAGCTTGACGAGCAGGGAATTAACGAAAAGGTATCCTTTGCAGTTATTAAGGAGATAATCGAAGCAAATGACTCTAAGGAGGATATTAAGGATGCCCTTTTAGAGCGTGTTGATGACCTTATCCCCAAGAGCATTACTATTGATGATATTTTTGCATCCATAAGCTATTTCCTGGGACTTCCTCACAACGTTGGAAGTATTGATGATATCGACCATTTGGGCAACCGTCGTATCAGATCTGTAGGCGAGCTTTTGCAGAACCAGTTCCGTATCGGTATTTCCCGTATGGAGCGTGTTGTTCGTGAAAAGATGACCCTTCAGGCTCAGGATCCTGATAACATCACACCCCAGTCTCTTATAAATATCCGTCCTGTTGTAGCGGCTATCAAGGAATTTTTCGGATCCTCTCCGCTTTCGCAGTTCATGGACCAGACCAATCCTCTGTCCGAGCTTACTCATAAGCGCCGTCTTTCGGCTTTAGGACCCGGTGGTCTCTCCCGTGACCGTGCATCCTTCGAGGTTCGTGACGTTCACTACACCCATTACGGACGCATGTGCCCTATCGAGACCCCTGAAGGACCTAACATCGGTCTTATTTCCTACCTTGCAACCTTTGCAAAGATAAATAAGTACGGCTTTATCGAGACTCCTTTCCGTAAGGTTGACCCTGAAACCGGCAAGGTACTTGACGAGGTTCAGTATATGACCGCTGACGAGGAGGACGATTACTACGTAGCTCAGGCAAACGAGCCGCTGGATGAAAACGGACATTTCCTCAATAAAAAGGTTAATGCACGTTACCGTGACGGTTTCCAGGAAATCGAGGCTCAAAAGGCTGAGTATATGGATGTTTCGCCTAAGATGGTAGTATCCGTAGCTACTGCTATGATACCCTTCCTTGAAAATGACGATACCAACCGTGCGCTCATGGGCTCTAACATGCAGAAGCAGGCTGTGCCGCTCCTGCGCACTGAAAACCCGATAGTTGCTACCGGCATGGAATATAGGGCTGCTGTTGACTCGGGTGTAGTTGTGCTTGCTAAGCGTGCAGGCGAAGTTACCTATGTAAGTGCCGATACCATTAAGGTTCGTGCCACCAACGGCGAAATTGACGAGTACAATCTCATTAAATTCCTCCGTTCCAACCACGCTACCTGTATTAACCAGCGACCTATCGTAAGTGTAGGTCAAAAGGTGGCTGAGCACGAGGTTATCGCTGACGGTCCTGCTACCTCCGGCGGTGAAATTTCTCTGGGACGTAATGCCCTTATCGGCTTTATGACCTGGGAAGGCTACAACTATGAGGACGCTGTTCTTATCAACGAGCGTCTTGTACGTGATGATGTTTACACCTCTATCCATATTGAGGAATATGAGATTGAGGCAAGAGATACAAAGTTAGGACCCGAGGAAATCACAAGAGACATTCCTAACGTTGGTGACGATGCTCTTAAAGACCTTGACGAGCGTGGTATTATCCGCATCGGTGCGGAGGTAACAGCAGGTGATATTCTCGTAGGTAAGGTAACACCTAAGGGCGAAACGGAGCTTACCGCCGAGGAAAGACTGCTGCGTGCAATATTCGGTGAAAAGGCACGTGAAGTAAGAGATACCTCTTTGCGAGTTCCTCACGGTGAATACGGTACAATAGTTGATGTTAAGGTATTCACAAGGGAGAATTCCTCCGAGCTTTCTCCCGGAGTTAATGTTGTTGTACGCTGCTATATTGCTCAGAAGCGTAAGATTTCCGTGGGCGATAAGATGGCAGGACGTCACGGTAACAAGGGTGTTGTATCACGTATTCTCCCCAGCGAGGATATGCCCTTCCTGCCTGACGGTACTCCCCTTGATATAGTTCTTAACCCCTTGGGCGTTCCTTCCCGTATGAATATCGGTCAGGTTCTCGAGGTTCACCTCGGCTATGCCGCAAGAGCACTTGGCTGGAATATATGTACACCTGTATTTGACGGCGCTCATGAGGAGGATATCCGTAAATGCTTCCGTATGGCTGAGGAGTCCACTAAGGGTGACGGTTATGCAAACAAAAACTCGGCAGGGCTTGACTTCTCTAAGATTCCTCTTAGAGAGGATGCTAAGACCCAATTATATGACGGCAGAACAGGCGAACCCTTTGATAACCTTGTAACCGTAGGTTATATGTACTACCTTAAGCTACATCACTTGGTTGACGATAAGATACACGCACGTTCTACAGGTCCCTACTCACTCGTTACCCAGCAGCCTCTCGGCGGTAAAGCCCAGTTCGGCGGTCAGCGTTTCGGTGAGATGGAGGTTTGGGCACTTGAAGCTTACGGTGCGGCTTATACCTTGCAGGAAATCCTTACCGTTAAGTCGGATGATGTTGTAGGTCGTGTTAAAACCTATGAATCTATCGTTAAGGGTCAGAATATCCCCAAACCGGGTGTTCCCGAGTCCTTTAAGGTTCTTATTAAGGAATTACAGTCCTTGGGTCTTGATATTAAGGTTCTCGATAAGTATGACGAGGAAATCGACCTTAAGCAGTCCTTTGACGATGATGACGATATCGGTCTGGGAACTCCCGCAATTCCTGAGGGTGATGACGGCGAGTTTGACGAAAGCATTGTAGCTGACTCACTTGACGGCTTCGGTCTCGAGGATGAAAACGGCGAGGCTATTACAGATGATATTTACGATAACGAGTCTGACGGATTTGATGACGAATCTGAGGACCAAGAGTAATAGAGGAGGGCAATTATGGCAGAAATTGAATTTGAATCAATAAAAATCGGACTTGCGTCTCCCGAACAAATCAGAAGCTGGTCTCACGGCGAGGTTACAAAGCCTGAGACTATTAACTACCGTACCCTTAAACCCGAGCAGGGAGGTCTTTTCTGCGAGCGTATTTTCGGACCCCAAAAGGACTGGGAATGCCATTGCGGAAAGTACAAGAGAATTCGCTATAAGGGTAAGGTCTGCGAACGCTGCGGTGTTGAAGTAACCAGAGCTAAGGTTCGCCGTGAGCGCATGGGCTCTATTGAATTGGCAGCCCCCGTGTCACACATTTGGTATTTCAAGACTATTCCGTCAAGAATGGGTCTTGTGCTTGATATCACACCCAAGGCTCTCGAACAGGTGCTTTATTTCTCACAGTATATCGTAACCGATCCGGGTACTACACCGCTTGAGAAAAAGCAGCTGCTTAACGAAAAGCAGTACCGTGATATGCGTGAAAAGTATGAGGACGATTTCAAGGCAGGAATGGGCGCAGAGGCTATTAAGAAGCTTCTTTGCGAAATCGACCTTGAAAAGACCTGCAATGAGCTTCGTGAGGAGCTTGAAAATGCATCGGGTCAAAAGCGTATCAGAATTTTAAAGAGACTTGAAGTTTTGGAGGCGTTCAGACAGTCGGGTAACCGTCCCGAGTGGATGATACTTGACGTTATTCCGGTAATTCCTCCCGATCTTCGTCCTATGGTTCAGCTTGACGGCGGACGCTTCGCCACAAGCGACCTTAATGATCTTTACAGACGTGTTATTAACCGTAACAACCGTCTTAAAAGACTTCTTGAACTGCACGCACCTGATATTATCGTGCGCAATGAAAAGCGCATGCTTCAGGAGGCTGTTGACGCTCTTATCGACAACGGCAGACGTGGCAAGCCTGTTACAGGTCCCAACAACCGTGCGTTAAAATCCCTTTCGGATATGCTTAAGGGTAAGCAGGGTCGTTTCCGTCAGAACCTTCTCGGTAAACGTGTTGACTATTCGGGCCGTTCGGTTATCGTTGTAGGACCTGAACTCAAAATGTACCAGTGCGGTTTGCCTAAGGAAATGGCACTGGAGCTTTTCAAGCCCTTTGTTATGAAACGTCTTGTTGAAACCAAGGCAGTTGTAAATATTAAGTCGGCAAGAAAGATGGTAGAGCGTGCCTCTACTGAGATTTGGGACGCTTTGGAAATGGTTATCAAGGAGCATCCCGTCCTTCTTAACCGTGCTCCTACACTTCACCGCTTAGGTATTCAGGCCTTCGAGCCGGTACTTGTTGAGGGTAAAGCACTTAAGCTCCACCCCTTGGTTTGTACCGCTTATAACGCCGACTTCGACGGTGACCAGATGGCGGTTCACGTACCACTTTCTGCTGAGGCTCAGGCAGAGGCTCGCTTCCTTATGCTTGCGGCTAATAACCTATTAAAGCCCTCTGACGGTAAGCCTGTTGCCGTTCCTACTCAGGATATGGTTCTCGGCTCCTACTATCTGACCCTTGTTAAGGCTGACGAAAAGGGAACCAATAAGGTATTCCGTGATAAGAACGAGGCTATCATGGCTTATAATGACGGTGTTGTAGGTCTGCACGCTCCCATCCGTGTGCGTATGACTAATGCCGAGGGTGTAAGTAAGCTGGTTTGGTGTACGGTTGGTTTCATTATTTTCAACGAGTCTATTCCTCAGGACTTGGGCTTTGTTGACAGAACCGACCCCGATCATGCTCTTGACCTTGAATGGACCTTTAAGGTAAAAGACCTTACCAAGAACACTATCGACAGTAATGACGATATTATTCAGAATAAGGTCGGCAAGAAACAGCTTGGTAAAATTGTTGATAGATGTATCACCATGCACGGCACAAGCGATTCGGCTATTGTGCTTGATAATATTAAGGCTACCGGCTTTAAATATTCGACTAAGGGTGCGGTTACCGTTGCGGTTATAGATGCCGTAATTCCGCCCGAAAAGAAGGATATTTTGGCAGCTGCCGAAAAGAATATTGATATGGTAAGCCGTGACTATCGCCGTGGTCTTATAAATAACGAGGAACGTAGCCGCCATGTAATCGAAATATGGAATAAGGCTACAGAGGACGTTGCCGATGCACTTAAGGGCAACCTTGATGAGTTTAACCCCATATTCATGATGGCTGACTCGGGTGCCCGTGGTTCAATGGCTCAGATTCGTCAGCTTGCAGGTATGCGTGGACTTATCGCAAATACCGCAGGTAAGGTTATTGAGGTTCCCATTCGAGCTAACTACCGTGAGGGTCTTAACGTACTTGAGTACTTTATTTCCTCCCGTGGTGCCCGTAAGGGACTTGCCGATACTGCGCTTCGTACTGCTGACTCGGGTTACCTTACCCGCCGTCTGGTTGACGTTGCACAGGATGTTATTGTCCGTGAGGACGATTGCGGTACTGAGGAAGGCTTAACCGTATTCGATATTAAGGATGGTAACCACATCTTAGAGCCGCTGGTTGAGCGTCTGGAAGGCCGTTATCTGCTGCATGATGCAGTTCATCCCGAAACCGGAGAGGTTATCTGGTCTAAGGACGATATGATTACAGGGGACGCCGCTCAGGCTATTGTTGATGCAGGTATCGAGAAAATTGAAATTCGCTCCGTGCTTACCTGCCACAGCCATCACGGTGTCTGCAAGAAGTGCTACGGACGTAACCTTGCTACCAGTATGCCTGTTACTACAGGTGAGGCTGTTGGTATCGTTGCGGCACAGTCTATCGGTGAACCGGGTACTCAGCTTACCATGCGTACCTTCCATACAGGCGGTATCGCATCTACTGAGGATATTACTCAGGGTCTTCCCCGTGTTGAAGAGCTGTTTGAGGCACGCAGACCCAAGCGTTGCGGTCTTATTGCTAAGATTGACGGTACTGTACGTATCGCCGAGGAAAAGAAGAGTAATGTTCTTATCATCACTAATGATGAGCTTAAGACCGAGGAAAAGGTTACTATTCCTTACGGTATCAGAAGCCTTGTTAACGACGGTGATTATGTTCACGCAGGCGATATGCTTATCCCAGGTGCTAAGTATCCTCAGGATATCTTAGAGGCTCAGGGACCCGAGGCTGTTCAGCAGTATATTATTGCCGAAATTCAGAACGCATACCGTACACAGGGTGTTGATATCAACGATAAGCACATTGAGGTTATCGTTCGTCAGATGATGAGAAAGCTTCGCATTGTCGATGCTGGCTCTACTGATTTGTTACAGAACGTAAGCTATGAATATAAGGAAATTGCAGACGCTAATAAGCTTATAGACGAGCGTATTGCCGCAGGCGAAGAGGGTCTTACCAAGGCTACCTATAAGGCTACCTTGCTTGGTATTACCAAGGCATCCTTGGCTACCGAATCCTTCCTGTCAGCCGCATCCTTCCAGGAAACCACAAGGGTACTCACCGAAGCCGCTATTAAGGGTAAGGTTGACCCGCTGTTCGGTCTTAAAGAGAACGTTATTATCGGTAAGCTTGTACCTGCCGGTACAGGTATGAAGTGTGAGGAGATTAACCCCTCCGAATACGATGAGGAAGTTATCGAGGAAGTAAGCGACGAATTGGTTTGCGCCGAGGAAGCTATCGGTTAATTTCTTTGACTAAAGTTAAAAGGCTGTCTCTCTGCGAGACAGCCTTTTTGACCACTATACACTATCTTTGGAGGAATTTAAATGTCCGTATTAGGAGCACTTGAACCAAAAAGAGTATTTAAGTATTTTGAGGAAATAAGCGCTATACCCCGAGGCTCAGAAAATATGGAGGGGATAGCAAAATATTGTATGGATTTTGCCGAAAAGCACTCCCTTAAAGCCGTAAGGGATAAGGCGAACAATGTAATCATCTACAAAAAAGCCGCTCCAGGGTATGAGAAAGCCGAGCCGATAATTTTACAGGGTCACCTTGATATGGTCTGCCAAAAGGAGCAAGACTCTGAAATTGATTTTATGAAGGACGGTATTGACCTTTGCATTGACGGAGATTTTGTAAAAGCTAAAGGTACTACTTTAGGTGCCGACAATGGCATAGCTGTAGCCATGATACTGGCAATTCTTGAGGACGAAAATCTGCCTCACCCTGCAATTGAGACGGTTTTCACCACCGACGAGGAAATCGGCATGATAGGCGCAATTAAGCTTGATTTTAGTCTATTGTCCGCGCGTAAAATGATAAATCTTGATGCCGAGGAGGACGATTCCGTAACCGTCTCCTGCGCAGGCGGCAGTGACTTTAAGGTAAGTATTCCTGTTACCCGTCAAACAAAAAGCGGCAGTAAAATTACCGTTACCTTAAAAGGACTTAAAGGTGGACATTCGGGTGTGGAAATAAACAGCGGCAGGGTAAATGCCGATATTTTGGGCGGTAAATTTTTAGACCGCTTGAATACCGAATTTGATATTATAAGTATTAACGGCGGCGATAAAGGCAACGCTATACCGAACAATTGCACAATAGAGGTTTTTACCAACTGCCCTGATAGCTTTGTTACAGAAGCCGAAAGGTGTTTGGCTGATATAAAGGCTGAAATTACTGAAACGGAAAATGATTTTTCCGCCGATATCACGGTAACGGGTACAGGCGAATATTTGGTGCTAAGTGAAAAATTAAAGAATGATATTATTTTAATTCTTACAGGTGTTCCCAACGGAGTGCTGGCTATGAGCAGCGAAATTGAGGGCTTGGTAGAAACCTCCCTTAATTTAGGAATACTTAAAACCGAGGATGAAAAAATAACACTTCATCATACTTTACGCAGTAACAAAAATTCCTCCTTAAAAGAATTAGAGGGAAAATTAAGGGCTTTTTTCGCACAGTTTGACTGTACAACCGAAAGCTTCGGTCATTATCCGCCATGGGAATTTAAAGAGAATTCCCGACTTCAAAAGCTTTATAAGGAAACCTACCGTCAGCAGTTCGGTAAAGAGGTTAAGGTGGAGGCAATACATGCCGGGCTTGAATGCGGTGTTTTTGCGTCTAATATTAAAGACCTCGACTGTATTGCAATAGGTCCCTGTCTTTTCGATGTTCACACCGTAAAGGAAAGATTGTCAATTTCCTCCGCAAACGCTGTTTTCAAACTTCTGCTGAAAATTTTGGAAAAAAGTTGTTGATTATCCTTATTGCGTTATATCCTGTTACATGGTATAATTACATGTCGTATAAATAAAAATAAAGATTGGAGAAAGTATGGAAAACAAAAACGAATTTAAGCCCTATGTTCCGGCTGAAAAAGTAACCCCTGAAATTACTGTTACCTCTATTATTATGGGTATACTTTTAGCCGTAATATTCGGTGCGGCAAACGCTTACTTGGGACTGAGAGTAGGTATGACCGTTTCTGCATCCATTCCTGCGGCGGTTATCGCAATGGGTGTAATACGTATTATAATGCGTAAAAACTCAATTCTTGAAAGCAACATAGTTCAGACTGTCGGCTCTGCCGGTGAATCCTTAGCGGCAGGCGCTATCTTTACCCTACCTGCACTTTTCTTGTGGGCAGCAGAGGGTAAAATGGACAAGCCAAGTATTATTGAAATCACCCTTATCGCTTTAATCGGCGGACTTTTAGGTGTCTTCTTTATGGTGCCGCTTCGCAATGCGCTTATTGTTAAGGAGCACGGTACTCTGCCTTATCCCGAGGGTACTGCCTGTGCGGAGGTGCTCCTTGCAGGTGAAAAGGGCGGTGCCAATGCCTCTACAGTATTCGCAGGTATGGGCTTTGCGGCTCTGTTCAAGTTTATTATTGACGGACTTAAGGTGGTCTCAGGCGAGGTTTCGGCTCATGTAAAAGGCTATGCCGGAGAAATCGGAACCCAGATTTACCCTGCTGTTATGAGTGTTGGCTACATCTGCGGAGCGAGAATTTCCTCTTACATGTTTGCAGGCGGTGTTTTGAGCTGGCTGGTTATTATCCCCCTTATTGTACTTTTCGGTGAAAACAGCATCCTTTATCCCAGTGTTGACGCTACCGTCGGTCAGCTTTATGCCGAAGGCGGTGCAGGCGCTATATGGGGCTCATATATCAGATATATAGGTGCAGGCGCTTTGGCGGCAGGCGGTATTATAAGCCTTATTAAATCTCTGCCCCTTATTGTTAAGACCTTTGGCGGAGCTATGAAAAGCATTTCGGGTGCGGGTGTCGCTTCTCAGGAGCGTACCGCAAGGGACATTAACCTAAAGGTTGTTATAATTGCAATCGCAATTCTTACTGTTCTTGTATGGCTTGTGCCTGCAATCCCAGTAAACCCATTGGGTGCGGTTATAGTTGTTGTGTTCGGCTTTTTCTTTGCAACCGTTTCCTCACGTATGGTAGGTCTTGTAGGCAGCAGTAACAACCCCGTTTCAGGTATGGCTATAGCCACACTCCTGATTGCTACTCTTATTCTTAAGCTTACCGGCAGTCAGGGTATTGCTGGTATGTGCAGTGCGATTGCAATCGGCTCAATTATTTGTATCGTATCCGCTATTGCAGGTGATACCTCACAGGATTTGAAGACAGGCTACCTCTTAGGCGCAACACCTAAGAAACAGCAGATTGGTGAAATAATCGGTGTTATTGCCGCTGCTCTTGCTATAGGCGGTACACTTTACCTACTCGATTCCGCTTGGGGCTTCGGAACAGACGAATTAGCCGCTCCTCAGGCAACACTTATGAAGCTTATTATCGAGGGTGTTATGGGCGGAAACCTGCCTTGGGCACTGGTATTTACGGGAGTGTTTATAGCCGTTGTTGTAGAAATTGTCGGTATTCCGGTACTTCCCTTTGCTATCGGTATATATCTGCCCGTTCAGCTTAATGCATGCATAATGGTAGGCGGGCTTGTACGCTTAGTTCTTGAAAAGATGAAACGCAAGGACGAGGAAAAGAAGGAAATCATAAACGACGGTATTCTTTTCTGCTCGGGTATGATAGCAGGCGAAGGTCTTGTAGGCATCCTTTTGGCACTTCTTGCAGTATTCGGTGTAAGCTCGGTTATTGACCTTTCAGCTTACATTCCGTCGGGTGTTTCCAAAATCGGAGGAATTGTGCTCTTTGCCGTAATCATTCTTACCCTGCTAAAATTCACCGTTTGGAAAAAGCGTAACAAAAAAGCATGAAAAAGAAAAATGTAAAGTCTCCCAATTATCTTGACCGTATACCTATGCATAAGGAATGCATAGGTTGGTCGGTGGATAATGAGGGCAAGGTAATCCTTGAAATAGAAAACAAAGGTGTTTTTAACCGTTTTGCCCAAAAGCTTTTCAAAAAGCCTGAAATCAGCTATATCCACCTCGATGAAATGGGTAGCTTTGTCTGGCCGCTTATAGACGGCGAAAGGGATATAACGATCCTTGGAAAGCTTGTAGATGAGCATTTCGGCGAAAAGGCGTATCCTCTTTACGAAAGACTTGCAAAGTATTTTCAGATACTCGACAGCTACGGTTTTATAAGCTGGAGTAATAAATAAAACAAAACAGCTATATCGTTCAAATAAGCGATATAGCTGTTTTTTAGTCTGCCATGATTTTGTTTCTTGTCTGTTCCTTAGCTTTTCTTAAAACTTCACCATCTATATTTGGATAAATACATTCTGTGCATTGACCGATAATATCCAATTCGATATTTTCTAATGTACATTTTTCCTTATCACAATAAATACAAAACTTATTTTCACATTTCAATATCAAACACCACCTTTAGTACTTATAAGTTCTGAATAATTATATTATCAGAAAAGTATGCTAAAGTCAAGTAGTACTTATAAATACTTAAAAGGAATGTTGACTTTGTATTTAAAAAGATTGAGAGATTTACGTGAGGATAACGATTTAACACAAACCGATATAGCAACTATGCTTAATATTAAACAGACTGTGTATTCCCGATATGAACGTGGGTACCAAAACATACCTTTAGAGCATCTTCTTTTCTTAGCCGATTATTATAAGGTATCTATTGATTATATTTTCGGGAGAACCGATAATTCAAAAATCAACAAGTAGCTGTAGTAAATATCTTTCTTCCACTTGCTGTAAATTTGTACGAACCGATTGTCGGGAAAAGATTTGGCAAAGCATAAAGAGTAAGCAGGCAAAAAAAGGGTGGAAATTTGGAGGATAATATGGTATCATAATATTGTATGGCATTATATTGAAAAACGGAGAAGATATAAATGAAAAAGAAAAGTATAATTATAATTGCGGTGATTGCCGTTGCAGTCATTCTTATAGGCAGTGTTATAGGCTCCTACAACGGTCTTGTTGAAAGCCGTGAGGGTGTTGAACAGTCCCAATCCGAAATTTCCAACCAGCTGCAAAGACGGGCAGACTTAATACCTAACTTTGTAGCCACCGTAAAGGGCTATTCCGACTATGAGCAGGAAACCTATACTGCTGTCACACAGGCTCGTGCCGCCGTTACAGGTGCGGATACCGTGACCGAGCAGGCAGAAGCCTCCGCTCAGCTTGACAGCGCTATTGACATTTGGGTAAATGCTGTAACCGAGGCTTACCCCGAGCTTAAAGCCAACGAGCAGTATATCGCTTTGCAGACCGAGCTTAGCGGAACCGAAAACCGCATTGCTCAGGCAAGACGTGACTACAATGAAAGTGCAAAGGAATTTAACGTAGAAATAAAGAAATTCCCCCGTAGTATCATCGCAGGAATTTTCGGTTTTGACTCATATGATTATTTTGAGGCCGCTGACGGCACCGAAAGCGTACCTGAGGTAAGCTTTGACTAAAGTTATGAAAAAAATAGTAAGTATTTTACTCTTAACTTTTTTCTGCCTCTCCCTTTGCGGATGCAGTAATGAGGAAAGCGGTTTTCCCACCGCTACCGACAGCTTTTATGTCAATGACTATGCAGAAATTATCGATTCGGATGATGAGCAGGAGATGTTGTCAAAAGCCGTCGCTCTTAATAATGCCACGACTGCACAGGTAGTAGTTGTTACGGTGGAAAGCCTTAACGGCTACGAGCCGTGGGAGTATGCTTTGGAAATCGGCAGGGAATGGGGCGTAGGAGACGAGGAAAAGGACAACGGTATAGTAATTCTGCTCTCCACCGATGAACGGGAAATTTACATTGCCGTAGGCTATGGGCTTGAGGGCGCATTGCCTGACAGTAAGACAGGCAGAATTATAGACCTCTACGGACTGAGTTACCTGAAAGAGGATAATTTTTCGGACGGTCTGCTCAATATAACCAATGCCGTTATAAACGAGGTTTATATTGAATACGGTCTGACACCTGCGAAGGGGTATACCTCTATAGACTCTTTGACCGACAGCGATTTGGACGGCGAGACCGTAACAGAGGTTTCGGTTTCGTGGGTTATACTGATTGTACTGCTTATTTTGTTCTTTACTATTTTCCGCCACAGAGGCGGTCCCTTTATCGGCTTCGGAGGTCCGTTTATGGGCGGCTTCCATTCGGGAGGCTTCCACTCAGGCGGTGGCAGAGGTTCGGGCGGCTTCGGCGGCTTTTCAGGAGGCGGCGGCTCCTTTGGCGGAGGCGGCGCAGGACGGGGCTTTTAAAAAAATTTGATTGGAGCTTATAAATGTCAGACAATTTTGGCAACAACGATTACGACTCGTATTTTAAGACATTAGAAAAAAATCTTGAAAAAAGCCGTGCAGATAAAACAGAACACCCCGAAAAAGCCGACATCCGCGTTGCACCAACGCTTAAGAAAAAGCGAAAAAAGGGTGTTTATAAGGTAGTACGGCTTCGCAAATCCGCAGTAGCGGCGGTGGCTTTGGTTTTGATTTTAATTTGCGGTTCGTCGCTTTTGGGAAATATTAAAAGCTCGGCAGGCACCGAAAAGAATACCGAGAGTGAAAATAAAATCTCTGCCGCTGACCAAAAGGAGAAAGAGGTAGAAAAAACGGTTTTCACCTTTTCTGAGGAGACAGCAGATATTCCCTCAAGTAATGATGCACAGTATGCCATTATTATCGATAAAAGGGACAATACCGTAGTTGCCGCACGCAATGCTGATGTAAAGGCTTATCCGGCATCTACCACCAAAATTATGACCGTTCTCACGGCGGTTGACCTTATAACCGACTATTCCGACACCTTTACCATGACCCTTCATATTACCGACCCGCTTTTTGTTGAGGGGGCATCGGTAGCAGGCTTTTTGGACGGTGAGGAAGTAAACATGACCGATTTGCTTTACGGTACGATACTGCCCTCGGGCGCAGATGCGGCAATGGGGCTTGCGGTAAAGCTTGCAGGAAGTGAGGAAAATTTCGTTAAGTTAATGAATAAAAAGGTTAAGGAGTTGGGACTTAAAAATACCCATTTCGATAATGTTACGGGGCTTCACAGCGAAAACAATTACTCCACAGCATACGATATGGCGGTAATTCTCGATGCGGCAATGCAGAATGAGATATGCAAAAAGGTGCTTTCCACCTATCAGTATACCACTGCTGTAACCCCTCAGCACCCCGAGGGTATATTGCTTTCCAGCACACTTTTTACCTATATGTACGGCAACGAGCCTGTGACCGCTACAATTTTAGGCGGCAAAACGGGGTTTGTTAATGAATCGGGTTATTGTATAGCCTCTTACGGAGAAAACAACGAAAACGGCAACGAGTATATTGTTGTGACCCTCGGCAATTCGGCTCGTATGCCTGCATTTTTCGGTCAAATAGATTTATATAAAGAATTTGCGAAATAAAATCAGCCTTTCTCGATTGTGAGAAAGGCTTAATTTTTATCTGGTTTTATTTATTATTTCCTCTACGGCGGCTTTCAGGTAATCACCCTCGAAGCGCTCAAATTCGCCGTTGTCAACCATTTGAGCGAGGGAAACATCAATAGGCATTTTACCAAGCAGCGAAACACCTAATTCCTCCGCTACAGTCTCACTGCCTGAGCCAAAAATATTAAAGCTTTTTCCGCAGTCGGGGCAGACAACATAGCTCATGTTCTCAACTATTCCGAGAACGGGAATATCCATCATATTAGCCATATTGTAAGCCTTTTTAACTATCATGGAAACAAGGTCCTGAGGTGAAGTCACTATCACCGCACCGTCCAACGGAATACTCTGGAACACGGTCAGAGGAACATCACCTGTACCCGGAGGGCAGTCAATAAGCAGATAATCGAGGTCTCCCCACACAACATCGTGCCAGAACTGCTTAACGGCGCCGGCTATTACGGGGCCACGCCACAGAACGGGGGACTCCTTATCCGCTAACATAAGGTTTATTGACATCAGCTTGATGCCTGTTTTGGTTTCAGCCGGCAGAACTCCGATTTCATTTTGCATAGCACGGGAATTTATACCGAAGGTTTTAGGAATGGAGGGACCTGTAATATCGGCATCAAGGATACCTACCTTGTAGCCCATTCGGTTCAAAAGAACGGCGAGCATAGAGGTGACCATAGATTTACCTACACCGCCCTTGCCGCTTACAACACCGATAACATGCTTTATGTTGTTGTATTCACCTGTAGGCTCTATCAGGCTTTTGGGGTCTCTTTCGCTACAGCTTTGTGAGCAGGAGGAGCAGTTGCCCGAACAGCCCTGATTTTTTTCATCTGACATTTAAAAATCTCCAATCTTAAATTAAAGTACTATAATATTATAATTATTATAACAAATAAAGTCCCGATTGCAATAGTGCAAAACGGTTTCCGGCTACATTTAAATACTGGTAAATCGGCTCGTCAAAGGATTCTAATTCTCTAACCTTATAATTATTGAGATTAACCTCAACAAGATTTTGGGATTCTAAATTGCATACCGTAATACAATCGTCACTTACAGAAATACTTCTCGGTCTTTTAAAGGGGGATTTTGCTCCGCCGATACGTAATTCCTCACGCATAGTGGAAAGATTATAGCTTAAAAGAGCATTACAGTCGGGGTATGCCGCCCAAAGAACATTGTTGTAAAGGGCAATGTCACTGGGTGAACAGTTGCGGTAGGTTAAGTTTCCCGTCCATACGGGTGTAGCATCATTGTCCACAAGCTGTGCAGTACCGTCGGGCTGCATAAGAAATACCTTACCGCTTGGCAGTACTATAGATTTTGTTTTTATATGATTTTCGCAAAGAGCCGATACCGCACGGTAATTGTTGCCGAATTTGGTTATAAGGTATATATCGTTTTCTACGTTGGAAAAACGGCCGTTATCAAAGGAAAGCATACGGTAGGCAACAAGCACATTTTCCTCATTGAACCCTTTGCAGTAGGAAAATATTATTCCGCCTCTAAGGGGAAGTACCTCATAGACTTCGCCGTCAAAAAGTTGTTTCATAATTTTATTGCACCTTTTTCGTACATTTTTTGTGCCGCTAACAACACCCCTGCTTTAGCACTGTGGAAATTTAGTCCGCCCTGCATCCAAGCCGCATAGGGCTCACGCAGAGGACCGTCTGCCGAAAGCTCGATTGATGCTCCTAAAGTAAATGCACCAGCCGCCATTACAACGGGGTCGGTGTAACCGGGCATGTCCCACGGCTCGGGCACTACGAAGGAGTCTACAGGAGCGCCCGACTGCATGCCCTGACAAAAAGCCACAAGTCCTTCGGCAGAGCCTAAGGTTACGCACTGAATAATATCTCCTCGCTTTTCTGTGGGCTCAGGGGTAACAGCAAAGCCTAAGGATTTGAAGAGAGCCGAAGCGTAAACTGCGGTTTTTACCGCCTCACCTACAACATGGGGAGCGGAGAAAAGTCCCATATAAAGCTCTCTGCTGTGACCCAGAGTTGCGCCTACTTCACGGCCGACTCCTGGGCAGGTAAGGCGCATTGCGCATTTTTCTATCAGCTCTTTTTTGCCTGCAATATAACCGCCCGTAGGCGCTATTCCGCCGCCCGGATTTTTAATAAGCGAGCCTGCAACAAGGTCTGCACCGACCTCACAGGGCTCTTGCCTTTCAACAAATTCGCCGTAGCAGTTGTCCACCATAATAATACTTTGTGGAGATACCTCTCGCACTGCTTTGCAAAGCTTTTCGATAACCTCTATTGTAAGGCTTGGGCGGGTGCTGTAGCCACGGGAGCGCTGAATGTAAGCCATTTTAGGCTGTTTTTCCTTTAAAATCCGCTTTATTTCGTCTATATCGGGAGTGCCGTCTGCCTTTAAATCTACCTGAGAGTATTTTACCCCAAAATCGGCTAAAGAGCCGTCGGTTACTTCGTCTATACCGAATACACCCGTTATAGTGTCGTAGGGTCTGCCCGTAAGGCAAATAACCGTATCATTGGGACGGAGTATTCCGAAAAGGGCAACGGTTAAGGTATGCGTACCTGAAACAAAGCTGTGGCGCATTAAAGCATCCTCAGCACCCATACAATCCGCCATTACACGCTCTAAAATCTCTCTGCCTCTATCGTCATAGCCGTAGCCTGTAGAGCCTGAAAAGGTGACTTCGCTTACTCCGTTTTTTATAAAAGCCGAAAGCACCTTTAACTGATTGAATTCGGCAATATCGTCAATCTCGGCGAATTTTTCTTTACAGCTTTCCAGTGCCCTGCGGTCGAATTCCATTAGTTTTTCGTCAATCTTAAAAAAGTTATTTATGTTCATATTCTTTCACCCAATAGCCCCCGAAATACAGAGGCTCAAATCCGTTTTTTTCGTAAAATCCTTTTACCTTATCTCGGCAACAAACTAAAAAATGTCTGCCGTAGTTTTTTTTGAGTATCCCTTTAAGGGCAATGCCGCCAAAACCTTTTTCATGGCTTGCAATACCGTTCATAATTGCCATATCGCCGCAGTTAAAGCTGACGGCGGCGCATTTATTTTTTATTGCAAAGCATTCGGCTAACCCTAAGTTAAGCCTATGGCAGTAATCCACAGCAAAATATGGGTATTCGGGGAGGGACAGCCCCTGAACATCCAAAAGGGAATAAATTTCGTCACTTTTTAATGTGTCGTTTTTTTCGCTTTCAGTAATATCAGCGAGGCGGTACATAATATTTATTTTTTCCTGCGGCTTTCTGCCTATTGCACAAATTGTATCATAATCGCTGAAAACACAGGCAGGGTTCAGGACGTCTGCAAATTCTTTCAATTCCTCAAAATTCGCTCGGTTATTAAATATTATCATATTTCCGTCTGTCATGGAAATTATCGCTTTATCTGTATCCTGAACCCAGAAAAGTACCTTATCGTCATTTTTATACGCTTCATAAAGGCACTTTATTTTTACCCATTCGGCATTTATTTTACCGATATTGGGAAGTGTTTTCGTTAGCGTAATCACGGTATTTCACCGCTTGCAATGCCGTTTATCATGTGTTCGGCAAGCTTCAGCATATTCTCGCAGTCCCTTTTGTTTGCTACACTTGATGCTGAATGAATATATCTGCATGGAACAGAAAGGGCGATAGTACGCACACCCTGACGGCTTAAATGCACAACACCCGAATTGTTTCCTCCTGCAACAGCCGCCTTGGGCTGGCAGTTAATACCGCTGTTAAGCGCCGCATCGTAGTATTTCCTGTCATAGACGGTGGCTCTGTCCATAAAGGAAACCGCAACACCGTTTCCTAATTTACATACCTTGTTTTCCTCTGCTACGCCTGCGATATCGGCGGCGGTGGTACCCTCTAAAATCACAGCACTTTGAGGGTCAATGCCGAAAGCGGCAGTTTTAGCACCTCTGAGACCGATTTCCTCCTGAACAGAGAATGAGCCGTAAAAATCATACTCGCAGTCGGTAGTTAAAAGCTTAATAAGCACGGCACAGCCTATTCTGTCGTCAATAGCTTTTGATATAATATTATCACCGTTTTCGGTGTAGTCTCCGCACATAACGGCCCTGTCTCCGAGAGCTACATACTTTTCTGCCTCGTCCTTTGTAGCAACGCCGATATCAATATAAAGGCTATCTGTTTTAGGGAGTTTTTTGCGCTCGCCGTCACCTATAAGATGTATGGGTTTTCCGCTTATAACACCGTTTATTCTACCGTTGATTTTTACCTTTCTAAACATTAAAGCGGCAGTATCGATACCTCCTACGGTTGAAAATTTTAAAAAACCGTCCTTGGTGATATTTGTAATAATAAGACCTACCTCGTCCATATGAGCGTCAACCATAATTTTTCGTTTGGCGGCTTTTTTGCCCTTTTTAAAGGCAATTATATTACCTAAATTGTCTGTTCTATAGTTGCAATGACCGTCAATTTTTGAAATTATAAAATCCCTTACCGCCGTTTCGTCACCCGAAGTGCCGTCAAGCAGGCAGAGTTCCTTTAAAAGCTCAGTCATTCATAGCACCTCCCGAAAGAATATAGGCGCATAAAAGCTCGCAAACCGAGTCCAAATCCTTAATATCAAGGGTTTCAACCTCGGTGTGCATGTTCCTTAATGGGATAGAAAGGGTGCAGGTGCGAACACCCTGACGGGATACGGCTATCATATCCGCATTAGTTCCCGTTCTTTCTCCCATAACCTCTGTCTGGTAGGGGATATTATTATCCTTGGCTGTTTTTATAAGTTTTTGACTTATTTTACGGTCAAGGGCAGGGGAAATACCTATCATACCGCCCTCGCCTAATTTGCCGCACTCATCCTCGGAAATCCCTATACCGTCACCAAAGCTTACGTCAATGGCAATAGCCTCGTTCGGGTCAACCTTGAAAGCAACAGGGCGAATACCACGCATGCCTAATTCTTCACCGTCACTTAAAACAAATGCAACATTAAGGGGTAGCTTTTTATCTTTAAGCCTTTTTGCTACCTCAATAAGGCAGGCTACAGCCGCCCTGTCATCAAAGGAGCGTCCGCTTACCCGTGTACCTAAAAGCTCGCAAGGGTCTGCCGAAAATGTGACGTAATCGCCGATAGATATAATTTCTTTTGCCTTTGCACCTAAAGCGGTATCAAGCTTAATGTCAGCAATGTCGGTATATTCCTTTTCTCCGCTTGAAAGGTGAGGAGGTGTTGCACAGAAAACGGCGGCTACCTTTTCCTTGCCGTGAACCGTCACTCTGCGAGAGGGCAATGCTCTTATATCTATTCCGCCTGATTTTGCGACAGTCAAAAAGCCGTTATCGTCAATATCGGTTACAATCATAGCTATCTGGTCGATGTGAGCATCCAGCATCAGGGTATAATCACTCTCGCCCTTTAAGTAGCCTATAACGGTAAGGGTGTCACTCTTTTCTGTTTTACAGTATTCCTTTAGTAAATCATAAGCTAAGTCTGAGGCTTCACGTATATTTCCTACACCGTCAGCGCTCGACAAAGCAAAAAGTGTTTCTTTAATATTCATTACAGTTTATTTACCAGTTCCTTAAAGTAGTTACCCCTAGCTGCAAAGTTGGGGAAAGCGTCAAAGCTCGCACAAGCAGGGCTAAGGGTTACGATATCACCGTTTTTAGCTGTAGCATGAGCCTTTTCCACCGACTCGGCAATGTCTTTTACCCTTATTATTTCGGGATTGCCCTTATAATTTTCGTTATCGGTTACTGCCTTTTCAATTTTATCGGCAGTATCACCGCAAAGGTATAGCTTTTCTACCTTGTCAATTATATAAGGTACCATAGGCTCAAAAGGAATGTGCTTGTCGTATCCGCCGGCAATAAGATGAACCTTGCGGTCAAAGGCTTTAAGACCTGCAATGGTTCTTGTGGGACTGGAGGCGATAGAATCGTTATAATACTTTACTCCGTTAACCTCTCTTACAAATTCAATGCGGTGCTCAACTCCGCCGAATTCACGGGCTACCTTGCGGATAGAATCTACTCCCACATATCCCCAAACGGCGGCAATAGCAGTTAAATAGTTGGCCACATTGTGGTCGCCGATTATTGCAATCTCACTTCTGTTCATTATGGGCACATCCATATTGCGGTATGCCATATGAAGGTTGCCATCATCATCAAGCCAAGCGCCGTTATTAAGCTTACGCTCCATACTGAAGCCTAAGGACTGACCTCTTACATCCCCCCTAAAGCTTTCTGTAATAGCATTGTCACGGTTTAAAACGGTACGGGAGAATGCATTCTGGTGCATTATAATATTTTTCTTTGCCTCAACATATTCGTCCATGTCCTTATGAACGTCCAAATGGTTGGGGGCGACATTTGTAACTACCGCTACATCGGGACTTTTACGCATGGAGATAAGCTGGAAGGAGGAAAGCTCTACTACCACAAAATCGTCGGCTGTAATGCTTTCGATTTCAGGAAGAAGGGGTTTGCCTATATTTCCGCCTACGAATACACGCTTACCCTCAGCTTCAAGCATTTTAGCAATCAAAGTGGTGGTGGTGGTTTTACCGTCAGAGCCTGTAACGGCGAAAATAGTAGCAGGGCATAAATCAAAGAAAACCTCCATTTCGCTTGTAACCGCAATGCCTTTTTTTCGTGCGGCGTCAAGCTGAGGTAAATTCCAGTTCATACCCGGTGTTCGGAATATAATGTCTACCTCTAAATTATCAAGGTATCCGTCGCCTAAACGAAGCTCTGCTCCTGCATTTTCAATTTGGTCGGCAACCTCGCCTATAAGCTCACGGGAACGTCTGTCGCAAGCATAAACCTTAGCGCCTTTGCTTAAAAAATTCATTATAAGAGGGGTATTGCTTATTCCTATACCGCACATTGCGATTTTTTTACCCTTAAGCTTTTCAAAAAACTGTTTATAATCCACCTTAAGTGACCTCCTTAAAGTCATACTGCACTAATTTATATTATACAAATATTTCCTTAAAATATCAACACAATAAATAATAAATTATAATGCGGAATTAGTAATTCGTAATTCGGAATTAAAGGTGTGACGCTTAAGCGTCACGTTACAATTAAAAGTCGGCTATGCCGACACATTTAATTACGCATTCCGAATTAAATTAGAATTTATACCGTTCCTCTGTAATAAAGTCCTCTTGTATGCTTAACGTCGGGAGCGGTGCCGTTGTTATAAGCGGTAATAACCTCGCTTGCACGCTCTTTAGTTTCCTTTGTGAAATAGAGAACGGCAAAATCAAGGTTTATTTCATTTTTGCGGTCGGCAAGCCAAATAGGCAGACTGTTTAAAAGCTCGCTGTAGCCCATACGGCAACGGACCGGAAATTCTATTCCCATTCTGTCGGTAAGGGTACTGTTTTTATTGCAGTCTCGGCAGTCCTTACCGTTTTTTATCGGGCAGTTTTTAAAAAGCATTAAGGGAATATTTCCGTAGGCTATAATTCCTAACGGCATTTGTGAGTTTATACCGTTTGCTTCGTTTAGTGTCAGTTCTGAGGACAAAACCGCCGCCTTTAACCCTAAATTATTGAGGGTTTCAACCGTCTGAGCACTCGAAATATTAAGTCCCGTGTCTGCTATTACCGTAAAGCCTTTTTTTCTTGCAATTTCTACTGCCGCTAAATTGCCGCAGGCGGCAATAGTAAATCCGTTTTCTTTAAAGATATCAAGCCGTTGTGAGATAAGCCTTTCGGACACAATACCTCTCGGAATATCCACAATTTTA
Organism: Clostridia bacterium; assembly: GCA_017481865.1. Lineage (GTDB taxonomy): Bacteria > Bacillota > Clostridia > Oscillospirales > Acutalibacteraceae > UBA737. The sequence goes on from JAFUOL010000075.1 coordinate 39,893, forward strand.
ATTATATTTTCGGGCAAAGAGATTTCAGGATCTTCTTCCAACGGAAACATTATTGCAGAAATACCCTCTAAATTATCGGGCATCTGGGCGGCATTTTCAAATCTTGCTACAAGCTTTAATTGGCGGTAGCTTGGGGGGGCGGTTTGGTTGTTATACACAGCATTTGATTTTTTTCGCTTTACTTTTGCCCTTATCTCATCAAGCATACCGCAAGCCTCACGCCTGAGAGCATTAAGCTCTCCTGCACTTACAAAAAGTCCGTCATTAAGCTCAATTCCGCCGCCTTCGTCACGGTAAGGAGTACCGCCGAATTTGCAGATATTTTTTAGCGCATCCTCATAGGTTAAAGCTCGGTTTTTAGCCTCTTGTGGGATATTTCCCGTAGCGGTTACGGTATTTTCCCCGTCAGAAAGGGTAAGGGATATAGGCATACCTCGGAGTATTTTCGCCTTTACCCCTACGGGAATACTCTGCCGTTCCTTGCGGTATAATTCATGTAAATATGGGAAAGCCTTGTCGGCAGATACAACATCCTCCTTAGTGCGGATGCCGAACATGGTTTTGCCCAAATTATCGGTATAATAGCCGTCTGTAAAGCCTGAACGTGAGAAAACATTTCTAAGGGTCTCGGCAAGGGCGGTTTCTACATGGCCCTTGTCTAAAGCCTGCCTACAGGCGGCGGTGGCGGCGGCAACATATTCGGGGCGTTTCATTCTGCCCTCTATTTTAAAGGAGGCTACGCCCATTTCCTTAAGCTCCCTTAAATAGTCCAGCAGGGATAAATCTTTAAGACTAAGGTCGTACCCTGTACCGTTTTCGGCTTTAAAGGGAAGCCTGCACGGACCTGCACAAAGACCTCTGTTTCCGCTGCGTGAGCCTAAAAAAGCCGAGAGCAGACATTGACCCGACATACACATACATAAAGCTCCGTGAACAAAAACCTCTACCGTCATGCTGAGCTCCTTGGCTTTTTCGCAAAGGGCGGTAAGGTCTTTTTTGGACATTTCTCTCGCCGCTACTACCTGACAAAAGCCAAGCTCTTTTAAAATAGGCAGAGCTGAGGGAGAATGTACGCTTAGCTGAGTTGAGGCATGCAAAGGAAAATCGGGGATTTTCTCGTGAATTATACGGGCAAGACCTAAATCCTGAATGATTATGCCGTCAACCCCTGCATTATAGGCATCTCTTGCTAAATTAAAGGCAGATTCCATTTCGGTATCCTTTATAAGGATATTAAGGGTAAGGTAGACCCTTACCCCTCTTATATGGCAGTATTCTATTGCTTTCTTTAATTCCTCTAAACCAAAATTTTCGGCATTTCTTCTGGCGGAAAATTCCTTTGCACCTAAATAAACAGCATCGGCACCGCTTCTTACAGCGGCTGTAAGCATTTCCTCATTTCCTACAGGGGAAAGTATTTCGGGAAGATTCATATTTATCATATATTATGTCCTTTTATAAAGTAAAATTTAATTCGGAATTATGAATTCGTAATGCGTAATTAAATGTGTCGGATTTGCCTCCCTTGTGGAGTGCGCATACTGCGGCGCACCGTAAGGTACTGCTTTTCAAGATTTACGTCTTGCCAAGTTGGTCCACAGACCTCACCAATGCGAAGTCCTGTGTAATACGCAATCTGTATCGGGAGCAGTACGGGGTTATCTTTAGATTTTAGAAAATCCTCAAGCTTCAGATACTGTTCGTGAGTCAGTGTCGGAATGGAAGCGACCTCTCCGTTATCGTCCGAGAACAATTCGTAATCATCCTTTTTGCCGCGCCATACTACGTACTGCATCGGGTTAAAGGAAATCATACGCTTGGGAAACACTGCAAAGCGGAACGCTCCTTGCAGAACGGCTGAGAACAATCGCAAGTAGTCCTTGCTGAGTGCTTTCGCTGTACCTATCTGCCGCTTTCACCTTCTACATAAAAACGGTAGTACCACTTCTTGCCGTTCTTTCTTACAGAACCTTTTGCCATTATAGAACTACCTTCCTTTGGCAAACAGAACTGTTGCAATTATGTACCTATATTATACCATTTTTCACTTGAATTGCAACAGTTCCAGGCCCTTTTTCGCCGTTATTTGTAATTGTACCAAAATACAGGAGAAAAACAATATATAATCAATACCGAAAAGACTTGCAAGAAATTATAAGAACCCTCTGCAAATACAAAGGGGTAAAAATAATAGAAGGGCATATGATTCCCGACCATGTACATCTTTTGTTAAGCATACCACCCAAAACGAGCATAGCGAGTTTTATGGGATACTTAAAAGGCAAGAGCACTTTAATGATGTTTGACAAACATGCAAATTTAAAGTATAAATTCGGCAACCGTCACTTTTGGGCAGAAGGATATTATGTTTCAACAGTAGGGTTAAATGAGTCAACAATAAAGAAATATATACAAGACCAAGAGAAAGCAGATATAGCATTGGACAAGTTGAGTGTAAGAGAATACGCAGACCCATTTAGTTAACCCCCTTTAGGGGTAGCTAAAGAGGCGAAGACTCTAAGGCTTGAACAAAGAGAAAGCCCGCGCCTTGAGACGCGGGTCGGCATTATGTGCTTATAGCCCTTGTGCAAACCACCCGTTTGACGGGTGGTTATGATTATTTACAAAAACACAGCGATAAATATTCCTATAAGAATAATTGCAGTACACATTAGTTTATAGAAAATATGCTTTTCCTTAAATACAAGCCAACCGGTAAGGACTGTTATTATAACCGAGGACTGTTTGATAACCGTCATTAGCGTTATCTGACTTGCGGGGTTGGCATTAGCTTCAAACAAAAGTCTGTCACCTACTATAAGGGACAAACTCATTATAGGCACCCAGTAGTTGGTTTTGATAGATTTCAGAGATATTTTTTCCTTGCGGATAATAAGTACGACGCCGTAAATCGCGGTCATAAAAAACATAAACCAGAATTGCAACTGTGATGACTCCATATGACCCATGAGTACCTTGTCCATAGTGCCCGAAACTGCATTTAAAAAGCAGCATAAAAGAGCCGCTGCGAGAACGGTCAAGGTCATACCCTTAGACTCGGTGTTCTTTTTAAGGTTTACAAGCAGAAGTCCCGTTATCACCAAAAGCATACCTACGGCTTTAGGCAGAGTAAAGCTTTCGCCTAATACAAACACACCGAGTATGGTAGAGAATATCATTCGTGATAAATCCATAATTCCGTAAAGACTTACCGACATTTTTTTGAGTGCTATAAAGGAAAAAATCCATGCGGTGCAGACAACTGCCGATTTTAAAAATGCATAAAATATGTATATAGGCGCCAGAGTAAATGCCGATTTTGAAAAGGGCAGTACAAGTATGAGACCGATGAGCGTGTAGAAAAATAGAATTTCGTTAGAGCTGCTTTTTTTTAAAGCGGCTTTTTTCATGCCGTCCCGTGTGCCTTTCATTAAACTGTATATCAGTACGAATAATATCCAAAGCCTGTCCATAAAATTTTCCCCTTAAAAAAGTCCGTTGATTATTGTAGTACTGTTTGTTAAAAAAATCAAGATAAAAAGTTTAATTATAAGCATACAACTCTAAATAGGCGAAATAATATTTGTGAGGTGATTTGAATGGCAAAGCAGGGAATGAAACGTATTGACCGTACCCATGTAAAGCCGAGAAATGATGAACCGGCAGTGCCCGAAATTCAGGGAAAGGCGAAAAGCGGAAAAGAAAAGGCAAACCCGATAATCGCAGGTACAATGGCACCCGCACAAAAGGTTTACCATACGGTTCCGCATTCAAAGGAAAGACCTATATCCTCTGTCTATTCGACGATTGATACCGATTTGGCAAGGGACAACCTTGAAAACGATATTTCAAAAGCGGATTTAGAGGATTTATAATAGGTATATATCCCAATTTAATACCCCCGAAAAAATCTTGAATTTTTTGTAAAAAAAGCTTGATTTTTTCGGGGGCTTGTGTTATTATACGTAAGTACGCTGTGAAAGTATGGCGTAGAAACATGCGTTGATGCAGGAGGTGGCCCACCTTGAGTGGGGAAATTTCTGCGGAGTATGTCCGATTTTAAACCGGGCGAAAGACACAGGAGTACATAAGGAGACTTGCGACCTTTTGTACAACGGCAGAGCGATCTGCTGTCCGGAATTAGCTGTGACCCCAGCAATATCCGGTTTTATAATGTACCGTAAAGAAAAACACGGCACGTTGTAAGTTTTGCCCGCCAACTACTTAAGGAGGCGAAATTCACATGGCAGTGAAAGAAAAAATCCGCATTCGTATCAAGGGTTATGACCATGCACTTGTAGACCAGTCCGCTGAAAAGATAGTGGAAACCGCTAAACGTACAGGCGCACGTGTTTCGGGACCGGTACCGCTCCCGACCGAGAAAGAGGTTGTAACAATCCTCCGTGCTGTTCATAAGTATAAGGACAGCCGTGAGCAGTTCGAAATGAGGACACACAAAAGGCTCATCGATGTTATCAGACCTTCCAACAAAACTGTTGAGGCTTTAACAAATCTTGAGCTTCCCGCCGGTGTTGATATCGAGATTAAGCTTTAATTTCGTGTCAGACCGCAGGTCATGTTGGTGAAAACCAACCAATAACCAATAGGAGGAAAAAACAATGCAAAAAGGTATCGTTGGCAAGAATCTCGGCATGACCCAGCTTTTTGATGCAAACGGAAATGTTGTTCCGGTTACCGTTATCGAAGCAGGCCCCTGCGTGATAGCACAGAAGAAAACAACCGAGAACGACGGCTATGAAGCAGTACAGATCGGCTACGGCGATTTAAAGGCTTCTAAGGTAAACAAGCCCATGAAGGGTCACTTTGCAAAAGGTGACGTTGCTCCGAAGAAGGTTCTTCGTGAGTTCCGTTTTGAGGATGTTTCTGCTATGAACGTAGGCGACATTATCAAGGCTGACATCTTTGCTGAAGGCGACGCTGTTGACGTAAGAGGTACTTCTAAGGGTAAAGGCTATGCCGGCACTATCAAGCGCTGGAACTTCGGCCGTCTTAAGGAGTCCCACGGTACAGGCCCTGTTCACCGTCACGGTGGTTCACTCGGTGCCTGCTCCAGCCCGTCAAGAGTTTTCAAGGGCAAGAAAATGGCAGGACATTTGGGTAATGAGCGTGTAACCGTTCAGAATCTGAGTGTAGTTAAGGTAGACGCAGAAAAGAATATTATCGCTGATAAGGGTGTCGTTCCAGGTCCCAAGGGCGGAATTGTAGTTCTTTTCGACAGCGTTAAAGCTTAAGGGAAGGAGTGTTTGAATTATGCCTAATATAGCAGTACTCGATATGGCAGGCAATAATGTGGGCGAAATCACATTAAGCGATGCTATTTTCGGAATCAGCCCCAATGCAGCTGTTATGCATGCGGCAGTTATTAACTACCTTGCAAATCAGCGTCAGGGCACACAGTCCACTCTGACCCGTACAGAGGTTTCCGGCGGCGGTAAAAAGCCTTGGAGACAAAAAGGTACCGGTCACGCAAGACAGGGCTCTACAAGAGCTCCTCAGTGGAGACACGGCGGTATTGTTCACGCACCCAAGCCGAGAGATTATTCCTACTCTCTCAACAAGAAGGTTCGCAAGTTAGCGTTAAAGTCTGCTTTGTCTGATAAGGTTCTTTCAGGCGACCTCATCGTTCTTGATGAATTAAAGCTCGAAACCTACAAGACAAAGGTTGTAGCTGATTGCTTAAAGGCTATCGGTGCCGGCAAGAAGGCTCTCATCGTTCTTGAGGACAACAATGCTTTCGCAGTAAAGAGCATTGCTAACATTGCAGGTGCTAAATCTGCTCAGGTCAACACAATCAACACCTATGACATCATCAATGCGGATACATTGGTAATCGTCAAGGGTGCGGTAGCTAAGCTCGAGGAGGTGTATGCATAATGAAAACCGCACAGGACATCATTATCGCTCCGGTTATTACCGAAAAGAGCATGTCAGGCATTGCCGACAAGAAATACACCTTTAAGGTAGCTAAAGACGCTAATAAGATTGAAATTGCCGAGGCTGTTGAAAAGCTTTTCAAGGTAAAGGTTGCTAAGGTTAACACCATCAGCGTTCGTGGCAAGATGAAAAGAATGGGTCGCTACAGCGGCTACACCGCTTCATGGAAAAAGGCTATTGTTACTCTTAAAGCCGATTCCAAGACCATTGAATTCTTTGACGGTCTTATGTAAGCCGATTGGAAATCAAGGATTTCCGGTGATGTATGAAGTCGCATGACTTCGCTAAGCCAAAATAGGAGAGTGAAATTAAATGGCTATTAAACATTACAAGCCGACTACCAACGGTCGCCGTAATATGACAACTATGGATTACTCCTGCTTGTCTAAGGTAGAGCCTGAAAGAAGTCTGCTTGAGCCTATCAAGAAAAATGCCGGACGCAACAGCTACGGCAGAATCACCGTTCGCCACAGAGGCGGCGGAAACCGCAGAAAGTACAGAGTTATCGATTTCAAGAGAGAGCGTTTCGGTATCCCCGCTACCGTTCTTACCCTTGAATACGACCCCAACCGTTCCGCATTTATCGCCCTCGTTCAGTATGAGGACGGCGAGAAGCGCTACATTATCGCTCCTCAGGACCTTAAGGTTGGCGACGTGGTTGTAAGCGGCCCCGATGCTGATATCAAGCCCGGCAACGCTTTACCCCTCGTAAACATTCCGGTAGGTACTTTCATTCACAATATCGAGCTTTATCCCGGCAAGGGCGCTCAGCTTGCCCGTTCAGCCGGTAACATGGCACAGCTTATGGCTAAGGAAAACGGTATGGCACTGCTTCGTCTGCCTTCAGGCGAATTGCGTAACGTTCCCGTAAACTGTATGGCTACCGTTGGTACTGTTTCCAATCCGGAGCATGCTAACGTTAACTACGGTAAAGCAGGACGTAAGCGCCACATGGGTTGGAGACCTACGGTTCGTGGTTCTGTAATGAACCCCTGCGATCACCCCCACGGTGGTGGTGAGGGTAAATCCCCCATCGGCCGTCCGGGACCTGTTACCCCTTGGGGTAAACCCACCCTCGGTTATAAGACTCGTCAGAAGCATAAAGCAAGCGATAAGTATATCGTTAAGCGCCGTAAGTAAGACGACGAAAGGAGTTAAGGATTTATGGGAAGAAGCGTTAAAAAGGGCCCTTATGTGCAGCCTGTTCTGCTCAAGAGAGTCAAGGAAATGAATGAAGCCGGCGAAAAGCGTGTTCTCAAGACCTGGAGCCGTTCATCAACCATATTCCCCGATTTCGTCGGACACACCTTTGCAGTTCATGACGGTCGTAAGCACGTTCCGGTTTATGTAACTGAGGATATGGTTGGTCACAAGCTCGGTGAGTTTGCGCCTACTAGAACATTTAAAGGCCACGCAGGTTCCAAGACCAGCGGTAAGTAAGCGGCTGAAAGGAGAGTTTAACTATGGAAGCAAGGGCTGTATTAAAATATGCCCGCATTTCGCCCCGTAAGGTGAAGATTGTTATGGATTTAATCCGCAATCAGGATGCTGACAAAGCTATGGCTATACTCAAATTTACTCCTAAGTCCGCTTGCGAGTATTTAGAGAAGCTTTTAGCATCAGCTATGGCAAATGCAGAAAACAATCACAATATGGACGTTTCACGTCTTTACGTTGCTGAGTGCTTTGTTTGCCCCGGACCGACTCTTAAGAGAATCCGTCCTAAGGATCACGGCAGAGCTCACCGCATCTTAAAGAGAACAAGCCATATGACAATCGTTCTTAAAGAACGCGAGATTTAAAAGGAGGTTAAGTTATGGGCCAGAAGGTTAATCCCCACGGTATGCGTGTGGGCATAATTAAAAACTGGGACTCACGTTGGTTTGCCAATGACAGCACCTTCGGTGACACATTGGTTGAGGACTACAACCTCCGTAAATACCTTAAGAAGACTCTTTATTCTGCAGGTATTGCAAAAATCGAAATCGAACGTGACGATAAGCGTGTAAGACTCCACATCCACTGCGCTAAGCCAGGTATGGTAATCGGACGCAACGGAAGCGAAATTGAAAAGCTCCGTGCTACCTGCCAGAATATGCTCGGCAAGACAGTTGTAATCAACATTGTTGAGATCAAGAGTCCTGACACCAACGCTCAGCTTGTTGCAGAGAATATCGCAACTCAGCTTGAAAAGCGTATTTCCTTCCGCCGTGCTATGAAGCTCGCCATCGGCAGAGCAATGCGTCTCGGCGTTAAGGGTATCAAAACACAGGTTTCAGGCCGTTTAGGCGGTGCTGAAATCGCAAGAAGCGAACAGTATCATGAAGGTACTATCCCGCTCCAGACTTTAAGAGCCGACATTGACTACGGCTTTGCAGAGGCTGACACTACCTACGGTAAGTTAGGCGTTAAGGTTTGGATTTACAAGGGCGAGGTTCTTTCTGATAACCGCAACCGTAAAAAGGAAGGAGGAGCCCGCTAATGTTAATGCCGAAACGCGTTAAGTACCGCAGAGTACACAGAGGCCGTCTTACAGGTAAAGCCCTCAGAGGTAACACCGTAACTCACGGCGATTTCGGTCTTCAGGCTTTGGAGCCGGCGTGGATCACCTCTAACCAGATCGAGGCTGCCCGTATTGCTATGACACGTTATATCAAGCGTGGCGGTAAGGTTTGGATTAAAATATTCCCCGATAAGCCGATAACCGAGAAACCGGCTGAGACCCGAATGGGTTCAGGTAAAGGCTCTCCCGAATACTGGGTAGCCGTTGTTAAGCCCGGCCGTGTAATGTTTGAAATCGGCGGAGTAAGCGAGGAATTAGCCCGTGAGGCTATGCGTCTCGCAGCTAACAAGCTTCCGATTAAGTGTAAGTTTGTAACCAAACAGGAAATGGGTGGTGAGCAGTAATGAATGCAAAGGAAATCAGACAAAACGATATGTCCGAGCTTAATAAAAAGTTGAAGGACCTCAAAGAGGAATTATTCAATCTGCGTTTCCAACTCGCCATTAACCA
>JAFUOL010000076.1 GCA_017481865.1 Clostridia bacterium
CGGCATCGCCTACAAAAGCCAACACCGATGGACTTAAAAGATTTACATTTTCCATACTTTTACGGCACAAAATCAAACTCGACATCGCACACATTTACGGTGTCGCCCTCGTTTACGCCGGCACCCTCCAAGGCATCAATAATTCCGCTTTGACGAAGCACCCTTTCAAAATACTGTAGGGACTCATAATCGTCAGGGTCTACCCTGTTCATAATATCATTTATCCAATCGCAGTTTTCAACGTAGTAAATACCGTTATCAACTCGGATAGTAAACTCACGCTTATTGCTCTTAATTTCGGGTTCGGGCTTAGGCTCTGCCTCATACTTTAAAATAGGAGGCAATTTCTGCAATTCAGCCGCAACGTAGTTTATAAGCTCATCTGTGCCCTCGGCAATAGCCGCCATAACAGGGAAAAATTTATAGCCCTTGCTTTCAAAATATTCGGCAATGCGATTTATTTCGTCCTCTTCAATAAGGTCGCACTTATTGCCTACCACTATTTGGGGACGTTTACTTAATTCCTCGCTGAAAACCTCAAGCTCATGGTTTATTTTATCGAAATCGTCAATAGGGTCTCGGCCCTCGCTGCCCGAAATATCAAGCACATGTAAAAGCATGCGGCAACGCTCAACATGGCGTAAAAATTCATGGCCTAAGCCTACGCCTTCGCCTGCACCCTCAATAAGACCGGGGATATCAGCTATAACAAAGGATGAGCCTTCGCCCATTCTGACAACACCCAAAACAGGTGTCAGGGTAGTAAAGTGGTAGTTAGCTATTTTCGGCTTTGCCTCGCTTACTACCGATACTAAGGTAGATTTACCTACATTCGGAAATCCTATAAGACCAACATCGGCTAAAAGTTTAAGTTCCAGCGTTACGTCCAATTCCTCACCGGGGTTGCCGCTTTTAGCAAATCTCGGCACTTGTCGGGTCGAAGTGGCAAAATGCTGATTACCCCAACCGCCGTTACCGCCTTTGGCTATAACTACAGGTTCATCGTCTGAAATATCGGCAATAATACGTCCGGTTTCGGCGTCCTTTACAAGAGTGCCTACAGGAACAGATATAGTAAGATCCTGCGCACTTTTACCCGTACAGCGGGAGGCACCACCGTTTTGTCCGCCTTCCGCCGCATATTTTCTTTTATAACGAAAATCGGCAAGGGTGGAAAGGTTACTGTCCGCCTTAAAGACGATATCTCCGCCTTTGCCGCCGTCACCGCCGTCAGGACCGCCTGCGGCTACATACTTTTCTCTATGAAAAGAAACTGCGCCGTCGCCACCTTTGCCGGCTTTTAAATGAATTTTTGCTATATCAACAAACATTTACTCTTCCTCACTATCGAGAATTTCAACCTGCCCGTCAGCCTCAACATATATTTCATAAAGCTCACGTGCCCGTTCGTAATTTTCCTCGCTAACATATATATAATCAGGTACAGTCGCCGGTCCGAAAACCAGTTTCAGATAACCGTCCGCCCCGTGCTGTCTACAAACAAAACGTATGCCGTTTTCCTTTAGCATGTCCTGATAAATTTCGGATGAGACTGTATTGGTTATAACCGCCGCCAACACAGGCTCGTTACTCTTTTTTTCGGGAGCCGCATCCCGTTTTTTCCTCTTAAAAAGCCCCATTTTATTCCTCGGTCTCGTCGATATCTGCTTCGGCCTCATCCTCAATAAAAAATTCGCCGTCAAACTCCGTTTCGGACTCCAAAAATTCAGTATACAAAGCATTTGCCGCTTCAAAATCACTGTTGTCAACGTAAATATCCACAGACACAAAGCCTCCGCCGAAAACGACCTTCATTCCGCCCTCGTCCTCCTCGTCACTACAGGAGAAAATTATGCCGTTATCCTTTAGTATGTCCTTAAAAATCTCGGCAGATACAACATCCTCAACAGTTGCTACCAAAACCGGATTTTTGATTTCACGTGCAGTTTCATTATTTGTTTCATTCTCGAAAGCTGCAAGGTCTGCACCGCATACGTGACATAACTCCGCATTATCCTCACACACCGCTCTACAAACATGACACTCTTTCATAAATCGGTATTCCTTTCAAATTGTAAAATTAAAACCCGAGATGCGAACAGCATCTCGGGTTTGATTTCTTACTGCTCAACAGCGTAAATACTAACCTGCTTGCGGTCTCTGCCTACACGCTCGAACTTTACTTTACCATCGATAAGAGCGAAAAGTGTATCGTCAGAGCCACGTCCGACATTGTTGCCGGGATGGATGTGGGTGCCTCTTTGGCGAACGATGATGTTGCCGGCTAATACGAACTGACCGTCAGCTCGCTTTACACCAAGACGCTTGGACTCACTGTCACGACCGTTCTTGGTAGAACCCATACCTTTTTTATGAGCGAATAACTGTATGTTAATCTTTAACATGTTTTGCACCTCCGATAATTCTAATGTTATTACTGTATTGACCGGAAAGCTCCGTTAAATGCAGCCTTAAGCCTTCAAGCACCTTAACTGATGCCTCACACGGATTTGAAACGGAAAAATACATTTTCGCCTCGTCTACCGCCGATTCTGCCCTGTCCCCGATGATTTCGGTTACTGTGTTGGCCGCCATATATGCCGCACTCGATACCGCCGAGCATACTATTTTGCCGGTCTCGTCGTCACAGCCATGCGAACTGTGACCGCTGATTTCAAAGCCGTAAAGACCTTTACTGTCAGCCAGAAATTTTACACCAGTCATAATTAACCGATTTCGTTAATCTGTACCTTAGTGTAAGGCTGTCTATGACCCATTTTACGTGAGCTGCTTTTCTTAGGCTTGTAAGTAAATACGGTGATCTTCTTACCCTTGCCGTTCTTAAGAACGGTGCCCTTTACAAAAGCATCCTTAACGTAAGGCTTACCAACCTTCAAAGTTCTGTTGCTTACAGCAATAACCTTGTCAAAGGTAACTTCCTCGTCAACCTGAGCGTCAAGCTTTTCAACGTAGATAACGTCACCGTTCTGAACACGGTACTGCTTTCCACCTGTTTCAATAATTGCGTACATTTGTTTCCACCTGCTTCTTTTTCAGTCTCGCTACAGAAGGCGCATGCCAAAAGGCATAACTTAAAAAGCCCACAATATGCGGCTTAAACATCTTACCACAACATTTACCCTTTGTCAAGAAAAAAAGCAAGAAATTCAGAACAAAATTAAAACTTTTGCAAAAAAAGGATTGACATTTAACTAAGGAAAATATATAATTAGTAAGCTGTCAATCAGATAAATGTTATCGAGGTGTGGCTCAGTTTGGTAGAGCGCTGCGTTCGGGACGCAGAGGCCGCAGGTTCAAGTCCTGTCACCTCGACCATCAAAAGGCTACAAAAAATATGAAGCCCAAGAAACCCCCGATTTTATCGGGGGTTTCGCCGTTTCTACGGCAGAAAAAACAGCAAGCGATTTTGTAGATGTGAAAAAGATAATTTTCCCTTTCTGAAATGAGTTCAACTCTCACACAACCGAATATCCGCAGTCAAGCGCATGGATCAATCAAGTCCATGCGCTTTTTTTATTTCCGCTGAAAGGAGGAAAACGATGCGAAAGCAAACCGACTTATCGCAGCGTTCTCTTTCAGTAGGATTTTTTTGACGGTCATTTTATGGTTGCTGTTTTCTATATTTCCCCGGCGTCACTCCATATTTCTTTTTGAAGCTTCTGTTGAAATAG
>JAFUOL010000077.1 GCA_017481865.1 Clostridia bacterium
ATAAGGGAATAAACAAAGGCAGAGCCAAACCCCCATTTTAATCCCAGCATACAGGAAATCATAACAATAGGCAGCATGGAAAGCAGGGTGACCGAGCCGCCCAAGGGCAATTCGTAGACCTTAATAAGGCTTAATGCCGTGGCAAGTGCAACAAATACTGCACTTAAGGTCAGCTTGTAAACGTACTTTTTTGAATTTTCTTGCATTTTGAAAACCTCTTTCTGTTTTTTTGCAATCCCTTTCGGTAACAGCGAGCGCTCAAAGCTGTCAAATGTCACTCGGAAAACAGAAAATGCCACAGGCAATACACCTGTGGCAATACTTTTCACGTATTTCCCTACGGCGGCATTATCCGCATCAGGTTAAAGGTCGGAATCATAGTCAAAGACGGATTCCCTCTCAGCCCGAGTTTCATCGAGCTCCCTATTGCGAGATGATTATAGCATCTATAAAAAGCTTTGTCAAGCCTAAAAGGAAAATTATTTTACTTGCCATATATAAAGTTATAGTTTAAAATATAATCGGGTTTAAATAATTTTTAGGAGAAGCTTATGAAAATAAAAACTAAAGCGGCATCATATGACTATGTAATGACACTTAAAAAACCTGCTCACAAGCGACCGAAAAGACCGTCAATATTGTTCAGAACTCTTATAAGGCTTTTATCAATACCTGAGCTTATGTCTACAAAATTTGAATTTACCAAAGAGCGAATGGACGAGGCAGGCGAGGGACCTTACCTTATTTTGATGAACCATTCTGCCTTTATCGATCTTAAAATTGCCTTTAAAATTTTTTATCCTATGCCCTTTTGCACCGTCTGTACTTCGGACGGTTTTGTAGGCAAAAGGTGGCTTATGCGGCAAATCGGCTGCATACCAACCAATAAATTTGTCACCGATTTGACCCTTATTACCGATATGCTCCATACCGTTAACAAGCTGAATACAAGTATACTGATGTACCCTGAAGCAAGCTACAGCTTTGACGGCTGTGCCACACCTTTACCCAGAGGTCTGGGCAAGCTGCTTAAAAGGATGAATGTTCCCGTGCTTACCGTTATGACCGAGGGGGCATTTCTCCACGACCCCTTGTACAACTGCCTTAAAAAGCGTAAAACCAAGGTCACAGCAAGGCTTACCTGCCTTTTAACACGGGAGGAAATTAAAAACAAATCGGTTGAGGAAATCGACAGTATTTTAGATGCCGCTTTTTCTTTTGATAATTTTGCCCGTCAGTACGAAACAGGTACAGAAATAAAAGAGCCTTTCAGAGCCGAGGGTTTAGAGAGAATACTTTACAAATGCGCCGCCTGCCATAGCGAGGGCACTATGAGGGGAGAGGGTACGCATATCACCTGCGGTCATTGTGGTAAAATTTACGAGTTTGATACTTTGGGAAGACTTAAAGCTTTATCGGGTGAGACCGAATTTGAGCACATTCCCGATTGGTACCGTTGGGAGAGAGAATGTGTCGCAAACGAGCTCATAAACGGTGAATATCTGCTGGATACTGCGGTGGATATCGGAATAATGACCGACTATAAGAAAATATACATGGTAGGCGAGGGCAGGCTTATACATAATGCCGACGGCTTTACCTTAACTGGCTGTGACGGAAAATTAAGCTACAGTCATCCGCCCCTTTCCTCCTATGGACTTTATGCCGATTACTACTGGTACGAAATAGGTGACGTTATCTGTATCGGTAATAAGGAGCGGCTTTATTACTGCTTCCCTAAGAGCAAAAGCATAGTCGCCAAGGCTCGCCTTGCCGCTGAGGAGCTGTATAGGCTTAAAAAGCAGGAAACGGTAAAAAAATAAGTAGTTAAGTTATTCAATATACAACCAATCGAAATATGTCGGAATAAATCAAAATAAGTCGATATATAAAGTCCGTTTTTTCGGACACAGAATGTCATAAAATTAAGACAAGTTAAAAAAAGGGCTTGACAAACCCGATTTTATAGTATATAATCATGATATCGAACAAATGTTCGGGAGGTAAAAATTATGACATTCTCATTTGCATTAAAAACCTTATTTGAATTAGCTTTGGTTGTTGCCGTTTTCTGGGGCATATTCCATGAGGATCGCCTTATAGCTTTTGAAAAACGCATTATTTCCACTATCCGCCGCAGACGGTTAAGACTTGTTAAATGCACTGTAAAGGCATTGGAGAATATATAGGATTATTTATATTGTTTATGGAGCTTTCCTTTTTCGGGAAGGCTCCTTTTTTAGGCTGACGGGAGCTAAAAATAAAATAATTTTAAAATATACCTCTTTCGACCTTTTTTGCAAGTTCGGTATTGTAAAATAACAGTTGAAAGTAGGGAAATGACTTGATTGTTTATGCCGATATTCTTATCACTCTTAATTTAATAGTAGATTATTTTCTGCTCCTTGCCGCAGGCGGTCTGTTACACCGTAGGGCTAAGCTTTGGCGAATGCTTTTGGCAGCAGGTGAGGGGGCATTATTTTCCCTTTACATATTTTTGCCCCAGTCGGTAGCGGCAGTAGAACTTGTTTTAAGAATCGTCATCTGCTTTCTTATGTCCTTTACCGCCTTTGGTTTCGGAAATTTAAAGGAATTTTTAAAGGCGGCTGGGACCTTTTTTCTTGTAACCTGCCTTTATGCGGGTACTATGACGGCGATTTGGAAAATATTCAAGCCAAACGGCATGGTTATAAATAATTCGGTTGTGTATTTCGATATTTCGGCGGTTGCGCTTATTGTCTGCACCGTAGTGTCCTACTTTATATTTCTGCTCTTTTCAAGAATTTTTGCCTCTAACGGGAAATATGCCGAAAATTGCCGTATCAAGGTATCCGCCATGGGTCACGAAGCTGAGTTTTCGGCTATTCTCGATACGGGCAACTCTGTAAGCGACATTTTCGGTGGCGGCGAAGTAATAATAACCGATAAATCGGTTTTAAAGGAGCTTTTCGGCAATACCGATATAAATATAAATCAGGCTTTAAAAAGCCGTTTCAGGATGATACCTCTTAGCACCGTTTCGGGGGCTGATGTGCTGGAGGCCTTTCGCTGTGACAGCGCCGAGGTTTTATACGAAAGCCAACGGGTATGCCTTAAAAACCCAATACTGGCGGTATCCAAAATCCCCTTTGACAGCGGTTATAAGGGAGTAGTTAATCCAAAAATACTTGAAAATTCGGATGGAGAATATGATACAAAAAATCAAAAAGCTTTTAAGTGAAATACTTTATAAATTAGGTTTTATACGACCTGTTTTTTATATAAACGGTCCCGAGACCTTGCCTGCACCTCTTTCGGGCGAGGAGGAATTGTCCCTTTTGCGTGAAAACACCGAAAGCGCCAGAGACAGCCTTATAGTGCACAATCTGCGGTTGGTGGTGTACATAGCCAGAAAATTCGACAATGTCGGTACCAATATCGAGGATTTGATTTCTATCGGCACAATAGGTCTTATAAAGGCGGTCAATACCTTTTGCCCCGACAGGAATATAAAGCTTGCCACATATGCCTCACGCTGTATAGAAAATGAAATTTTAATGTATTTAAGAAAAAGCTCCTCGCAGAAAAATGAGATTTCCATTGACGAGCCCTTGAATGTGGATTGGGACGGTAACGAGCTGCTGCTTTCTGATGTGCTGGGAAGTGACGGCGACGAAATAGGCAGAGGTATTGAGCTTGAGGATGAGCGCACACTTCTTAACAGCTTTGTGGCAGGACTTCCCGTTAGAGAGCGGCAGATAATGGAAATGAGGTTCGGTATGAACGGCTATCAGGAATATACCCAAAAGGAGGTTGCCGATACCTTGGGTATTTCACAGTCCTATATTTCAAGGCTTGAAAAAAGAATTATCGGTAAGCTTAAAAAACAAATAGAAAAGGCGGTATAAATTATAAAAAAATTAAAAATCGAAAATGAGCATTTAGGAGAAAACAAGAGCAAATTAAAGAAAAACGGAGATTTAAAAAAATAAATTAAAATTCTTGAAAATAAGTGTTGACTTTATGTTTTTCTTGTGGTATTATATTCAAGCTGATTTAAGAGGGCACAATTGCGCCCGTCTAAAAAATATTACGGAGGATATGTATTATGTCAACATTTATGGCAAAACCTGCTGAAATTCAGCGTAAATGGTATATAATCGACGCAGCTGACAGACCGCTTGGCCGTACAGCTACAAAGGTTGCGGACATACTCAGAGGCAAATTAAAGCCCGAGTTTACTCCCCATGTTGATTGCGGCGACCATGTTGTTGTTATCAACGCTGAAAAGGCAGTATTAACAGGTAAGAAGCTTGAAAAGAAGTATTATCGCCGTCACACAGGCTATATCGGCGGTCTTAAGGAAGTTCAGTATGCAACCCTTATGAAGACCCGTCCCGAGCTTGCTATGGAACTGGCTGTTAAGGGAATGGTTCCCGATACTACAATCGGCCGCAAGGCTCTTACAAGACTTCACGTTTACAGTGGTTCTGAGTATGCTCAGGTAGCTCAGAAGCCCGAAAAGCTTGAATTTTAAGAAGGGAGACAGAAACAATGTTTGAAGCTAAGCCCTATTTCTATGGAACCGGCAGAAGAAAGAGTTCTGTTGCCCGTGTTCGTTTGTACAACGGTACAGGAAAAATCACCGTTAATGACAGAGATATTGACGATTACTTCGGTCTTGAAACCTTGAAGCTTATCGTTCGTCAGCCCCTTAACCTTACCGGAACTTTAGATAAGTTTGATATCGTTTGCCGTGTATCCGGCGGCGGTGTTACCGGTCAGGCAGGCGCTATCCGTCACGGTGTTTCCCGTGCGCTTCTGCAGTATGACGCAGAGCTTCGTTCAGAGCTTAAGAAGGCAGGACTTCTCACTCGTGACCCTCGTATGAAGGAGAGAAAGAAGTACGGTCTCAAAGGCGCTCGCCGTGCACCTCAGTTCTCAAAGAGATAATCATTTATCTTACAGAGTATTCAAAAACCCCGAAACCATCACGGTTTTCGGGGTTTTACTTTTGCCCTAATTTTTCATTTGGTGCAAACTTGGTGCAAATTATTTTAAAAGGACTATGACACACAAAATGTCATAGTCTTTTTGATTTTTTGTTTGCTTTCGGATGAACTTAAATTTAATTAACTAATTGTAAGTTTATTGCTTTTATTAAATTATCAAGTTTGTTTATAAGTCGTTTAATATCTCTTGTTGCCTTTTCTTACTAAAACCTTTAAGAATAAGATTGTATGATTTATCAACTAATTCTTTTAACAAATCATCTGGCACTTTACCGTCTGGTTTGATAGAGTTCCAATGGACTTTATTCATATAAAAGCCTGGAACAATATCATCATAAGGATATTTCATATATATTTCTTCCTTATCTATGGTTCAGTTTATATAAAGAGAATTGTATTTCCATCAGGGTCTGTTAAAATCAACTCTGTGCCACCCAAAAAGTTTTAAAAGGTTCAGGGCATTGGATTCCAGCCGATTTTATGTTTTCGTATATTTCATATACCTTCCCATTTGTAGTGAAATATAAATTATTACAACAAGGTTGTTCTTTCCCTTCGGGGATAGACCATATCCACATAACAGGTTCTTTCTCGTCGGTCAGTGCCAATGCAGCACCAAAATAGTCATCTGACTCTTTTTCTTGTACCACTCTAAAACCTAACAATTTATAAAACTCGAAAATCTTTTGTGGTTGTTTTGAATAAAAATTAAGTCCGTGAAAATTCAAATTCATCGTTATCCCTACCTTTGTAATTATAGTTTTCTTAAATTGTCTATTCTTTCAGGATTCTCCGATGATGCCCATTCCTTTAACATATCACAAGGAAATTGAAAACACTTGCCACAATGGTCTTGTTTCTTTTGAGAATTACATTTATATAAATCACATTCACCCCAAAATACTTTTCCCTCAATAGTTTTACAACCCTTGCAATTTTGTTATGTTTTGAATTTACAAGAATCACAATCAATTCCACAAATACTATAGTTTGCCATATTATAATATTCACCCCGAATTATATTTTGTTGAACAGATTATATCACTTTTTTAATATCTTTGCAATCTTAATGAGTAATGAAGATTCTTTATATCAAAAACTTGAAAAGTTAAACGATATTATAACGAAACACGTTAAAAGCAGGATACGACTACTTTTAACGTGTTTTTTCTGATTATTAGGGGATGGAGTTTTGATAATAAACATTTCTTTTACAGCTACTTTTTTCTTGTGGTTTGTATTTTATGCACCAAAACAGAAAAAGAAAAAAAGACATCCGCCTAAATCGGCGAATGTCTCACAAAACATTTATTTATGCGGTTTTTCGCTTATTTGAAATAACGAGCGAGAAGTCCCTCAAATGCTTTACCGTGGCGAGCCTCATCACGAGCCATTTCGTGAACGGTGTCGTGGATAGCGTCAAGACCCAGCTCTTTAGCAAGCTTTGCAAGCTCGAACTTGCCTGCGGTAGCTCCGTTCTCGGCGTCTACACGCATTTCAAGGTTTTTCTTGGTGCTGTCGGTCAGAACCTCACCTAAAAGCTCTGCAAACTTAGCGGCATGCTCTGCTTCCTCTAAAGCAGCCTTCTCCCAGTAGAGACCGATTTCGGGGTAACCCTCTCTGTGAGCTACACGTGACATTGCAAGGTACATACCTACTTCACAGCACTCGCCGTTAAAGTTCTCACGAAGTCCGGAGATGATTCTCTCGTCAACACCCTTGGCAATACCTACAACGTGCTCGGCAGCCCAAGTCTTTTCACCGCTCTGCTCAGCGAACTTAGAAGCGGGAGCGTGGCAGATAGGACATTCGTCGGGAGCAGAATCGCCCTCATGAACATAACCGCATACAAGACATACATACTTTTTCATTTTAATTTCCTCCAAATAAATATAATTTTTTAAATTTTGTTTTGAATGCATTTTTCACAGATACCGTGAACTACATAAACCGAAGCCTCAGGCTTAAAGCCGTTTTCAAGGGCTAACCTTGCAAAGGGGTCTAGGCTTAACGCAATATCGCTGATTTTAGTGCAGCATTTACATCTTAGATGCAGATGTGAGGAATTATCCCCGTCATAATGCTCCTGCCCGTCGCCCACGTTGATGCTTAAAATATCACCCGATTGACTTAGTGCCGTAAGGTTACGGTAAACCGTACCAAGACTGATGTTAGGTATTTGCTCTCGCACCCGTTCATAAATCCATCCGGCTGTAGGGTGGGTATCGGTTGAGCGCAATACATTCAAAATCGCCTCACGCTGACGTGAGTAATTTTTCATTTCAATCACCCCAAATCAGTAATGATTACTATTTTATTATACACGAAAGTTTCTGTTTGTCAAGTACTTTTGAGAAAAAATTTTTAAGATATTTTTGTGAATTTGTACACAGTTAATTTGCTTGACTTTTTTTGGGTAAAAGTTTAAAATAACAATGTGTATTTATATATTATTGTTTCAAGGGGTAAAGAATGAGTGGTTTGATTTCAAATTCTGTTATAAAGCGGCTCCCACGTTATTACCGTTTTTTAGGCGAGCTTAAGGCATTGGGTATGACCAGAATTTCCTCCCGTGAGCTTTCAGAGCGCATGGGGCTTACCGCAAGCCAAATACGGCAGGATTTAAATTGTTTCGGCGGCTTCGGTCAGCAGGGGTACGGCTACAATATTGATATTTTGCAGTCGGAAATTGCACGTATTTTGGGGTTGGATACTCCTAAAAGTGCCATACTTATCGGCATGGGAAATTTAGGACGTGCAGTTACTATGCATGTGAATTTTGAAACAAAGGGCTTCAGGATTATAGGACTTTTTGATAATAAGGAGTCCCTTGTAGGTCAGGTGGTTAAAAATCTGCCTATCAGAAGCACCTCAACTCTCGACGAGTTTTGCAGGGAAAACCGACCTCAGGTGGCTATACTGTGTATCCCTAAAAATGCCGCTGCGGATATTGCACAGCAGCTTGTGTCATTGGGTATTAAGGGCTTTTGGAATTTCAGCCATTACGATATTGCCCTTAATTATAATAATGTGCAGGTGGAAAACGTACACTTTGGTGACAGCCTTATGACCCTTTCCTATAGACTAAATAACGATTAAAAAAACTGCTGCCGCATAGCATCATGTGCGGTAGCAGTTTTGGATATATCAGTCTTTTTGTTCGGTGTTTTCAACATTCATAAATATAGCTTTAAGTGCGAATACAAGCAGAGCCAAAAAAGCAAAGTTGGCACCCACAATGTAAAACGGGAGGTAATATCTGCCGGCAAAGAGGGTGATTGCCGCTATAATTAAACAGCATATTGAAATTCTTCTAAGGCATTTTATACTTGAGCATGAGAATATTTCCGATTTTAGAGCATATTTAAGAAGCCGCCTTAAATACATAAGTGTAGCGCCTGCAAATGGTGCGCAGGGGTAGCAGGTAACCATAATGGTGGTTGGAAGGCTTGCGGACCGTCCCATCACCTCAACATACCATGTAACAAGCCATGGGAGAGATAATGCCATAGCTATTAAAATAACTATAAAAATATCGGTAATTATAACAGCTGCTTTAAGTGATTTATATTTATCCATAATGCTTACTCCAAAAAGTTTATACATATATAATACACCAATTGCGACAATTTGTAAATGAAAAGGTAAAATTTTTATGAAATATAAGAAAACGGTAAGCGGAACTTTTCTAAGCCGTCCTAACAGATTTATAGCCAAAGTAAAAATAGGTGATAGTGTAGAAACGGTACATGTTAAGAATACGGGGCGGTGCAGAGAGCTTTTAATTGAGGGCTGCCGTGTTTATTTGGAGGAAAGTGATAACCCCAACCGTAAAACAAGGTATGACCTTATTGCTGTAGAAAAGCAACGTGAAAACGGAAGAAAGCTTTTAATAAATATGGATTCTATGGCACCTAATGCGGCGGCAGCCGAATGGCTTCGGGGCGGACTTTTCAGTAAAAAGGCTGAAATTAAGCGTGAAGTGACCTACGGGGACTCAAGATTTGACTTTTATATAGAGGACGGGGCGGAAAAGGCTTTTTTAGAGGTTAAGGGGGTTACACTCGAAAATAACGGTATTGCCCTTTTCCCTGATGCACCCACTGACAGGGGCATAAAGCATATAAACGGACTTATTAAAGCTAAAGAGGACGGATATAAAGCATATATATTATTTGTAATACAAATGAAGGAGGTAACCGCTTTTACTGCCAATGATGTCACCCATAAGGCTTTCGGGGAGGCTTTGAGGAAAGCCCGAAAAAGCGGTGTTGAAATTCTGGCATATAACTGTAGGGTAACGCCCGATACAATGGAAATAGATTTACCGGTAAAAGTGATTACGGACTGATTTTTTGGCTATAATAAGTGCGGGTGAAATTGATGAAAAAAAAGGTAAAAACCGTACTTAATCTGCTTGCTGTCTGTTTTTTGTCAGGAATAATTTTTATAGGAGTCGGATATTTATATTTAAACCGTGAGCTTAAGCCTACTGAAAATAAGACCGAATCCGTACCGTACTACCCGGAGGCTCCCGAAAGCGCAGGTGTGATGTTCGATATCTGCGGTGACCGAACACTTTGCTACATGAATTTTGAGGACGGGTCTTTGAATATACTTTTCGATACCGAGCAAACCGCTGTAGGGGACACGCTTTACGGCTACAGCGTGGATTATCTTATTGAGGGGGACTATGACCTGCTTTCAGTAATTATTGATATTGCAGGCGGTATTGAAATGGAAAACGGGGAAGAGGTTCTCAGGTTTACGGGAGTGCAGGTCACCGATATTTTAAGCCGTACCACCGACCGTGAGGAGCTACGCAGAAAAATAATTTCTAAAATAATAGAAAAAATCCGAGAAACAGGGTTCCAAAAAGCAGATTTTTTATATATAATAGAAAACAGCAATACCAATCTTACCGTGCCCGACTGCTACTATTGGTCGGACTATATAACCGACCTTTGCACCAATGCACGTATAATAAATTAGGTGAAATATGAAAAAAATTTTTTCTCTTATGTTAGCCCTGCTGTGCCTGCTTACGTCATGCTCTTGCAGTGGTACTGTTGCGGATATCTATTCGGAAATTTCCACCGCAATAGAAAAGATAATGCCAACGACCCAAGAGGTAGTCGAGGTTAAATATGAGTACTATGAAATAAGCGACCCTCAGTTTAACAGCTGTTATAATCAGCTTAACAAAAGCCAAAAAGATATATACCGCCGTATTTATGCTATATCCGAGGAAATGAGTGAGGGGTTTGTAAGTCTCGGTAGCTATTATGACGGCGCTTTAAATGACGTAACTGTCGCCTACAACGCTTTTCTTAACGATAATTCCGAAATTTTCTGGATGCCTAATACATATATTTTAGCCACATCGGGTTATGGCTCTGATGCCAAAACCGTAATAGCCTTTGAATATTCCGACAGCGAAAATCGAAACAGCTATACGGTAGCCGATATAAGCGAGCGTAACCGCCTTAAGTCCGAGCTTGACAATAAGGTGGATTACATACTTTCTCAAACAGATGATTTGAGCAACGAATACGAAAAGGAAAAGTTTTTAAACGATTATTTGTGCAATAATGTGACCTACAGCGAAACAGGGGAGTTTGTCGGCACTGCCTACGGTGCTCTTGTTCTGAATTCTGCCCTTTGCGAGGGGTATTCGAGGGCATTTAAGCTCCTGTGCAACAGGGCGGGGATAGAATGTGACCTTGTTACGGGTAAATCCGAAGGCGAGGGGCACATGTGGAACAGGGTCAATATCGACCGTAAGCTTTCCTATGTAGATGTTACTTGGAACGACAGGGCAGAGTACCGAACCTATACATATTTTAATATAACCGAGGAACAGTTGAAATTCGACCACAGCTTTTTTCCGCTTTTAAATGAGCTTTCACAGGAGGAAATTTCAGGTGGTTGCTCCTTTAACTTCACCTATAAGGAATGTACCTACACAGGAAATACCTATTACGAAAAAACGGGCAGAGTGCTGTGGCTGGATTCTTTCGGCACCGCCGCCGAGAAAATTAAGGAAACCTATAAAAGTGGCGGAAGCTATACCGAATTTATGTTTGAGACCGAGGATGCAAGGTTGCTTTTTGAAAGAGATTCTAACGGCTTTGTAGCAAAAATTCAAAGTAGTCTTGATAATATTTATATAAGCGGCTATGCACAGGAGAGAGATACCTTAATATTGTTTTTTGAGTGATTGACAAAAAGTCCTTTAGGATATATACTTAATATATAAATAAAAATTAGGAGGCTGCGGCTTGGACAAGGTAAGTGAAATTTTCGGAATTAACGTTTTCAACGATTCGGTAATGCGTGAGCGTTTGCCCGAGGATGTATATGCAACTTTAAAAAGTACTATAAAGGAAGGTAAAGGTATCGACAGCAGTATTGCCGATACAGTTGCCTCTGCTATGAAGGATTGGGCTATTGAAAAGGGCGCTACCCATTTTACCCACTGGTTCCAGCCTCTTACGGGTATTACGGCTGAAAAGCATGACAGCTTTATTTCCCCTACAGATGATGGGCATGTTATAATGGAATTTTCCGGCAAGGAGCTTATTAAGGGCGAGCCGGACGCTTCGTCCTTTCCGTCAGGCGGACTTCGTGCTACCTTTGAAGCCAGAGGATACACCGCTTGGGACCCAAGCTCCTATGCCTTTGTTAAGGACGAGACTCTGTGTATCCCCACCGCTTTCTGCTCTTATTACGGTGAGGCGCTTGACCAAAAGACCCCCTTACTTCGCAGTATGGCGGCAATAAACAAGCAGGCACTGCGTATTATAAAGCTTTTCGGTCATGATGACGTTAAGCGTGTAAACGTAACCGTAGGTCCCGAGCAGGAATACTTCCTTGTGGATAAAAATATGTACGATAAGCGACCCGACCTTATTTTCTGCGGCAGAACTCTTATAGGCTCAATGCCGCCCAAGGGTCAGGAAATGGATGACCATTATTTCGGTGTTTTAAAGCCCCGTGTTGCCAGCTTTATGCGTGAATTAGACCGTGAGCTTTGGAAATTAGGTGTGCTTGCTAAAACAGAGCATAATGAGGCGGCACCCGCACAGCACGAGTTGGCTCCCATTTTCACCACCACCAATATCGCCGCCGACCATAATCAGCTTACAATGGAAATGATGAAAAAGACCGCCCAAAAGCACGGTCTTGTGTGTCTATTACACGAAAAGCCCTATGACGGGGTAAACGGTAGCGGTAAGCACAATAACTGGTCCCTTTCTACCGATACGGGCATAAACTTTTTAAAGCCGGGTAAGGAGCCTGACAAAAATCCGCTGTTCCTGTTAAGTCTCGCAGCTGTTATTAAGGCGGTGGATGAGCATCAGGAGCTTTTGCGTATTTCTGTAGCAACAGCAGGTAACGACCACCGTCTTGGCGCTAACGAGGCTCCGCCTGCCATTATTTCTATATTCTTAGGTGAGGAGCTAACCCACCTTTTGGAGTCAATAGAGAACGGCGAGCACCACGATAATGCTAAGCGGGAGCGCATGAACATGGGCTCGGATATTATTCCGTCTATCCGTAAGGATAATACCGACCGCAACCGCACTTCGCCCTTTGCCTTTACAGGCAATAAGTTTGAATTCCGTATGTTAGGCTCGGCTTCCTCTATTTCGGATACTAACGTTATGCTGAATACTATGGTAGCTGACGTTTTCGCAGAGTTTGCCGATAGGCTCGAAAAGGCTGAAAACTTCGATTTCGAGGTAAACAGCATTATAAAAGAGACTATGGATAACCACAAGCGGATAATTTTTAACGGAGACGGCTACTCCTCCGAGTGGGAAAAGGAAGCCGAAAGACGGGGACTTTTAAATCTTAGAAGCACCGTTGACGCTATACCCCTTTTAAAATCCGAGGAAAATATCGCCTTGTTCAGCCGTCACGGAGTACTTTCCCGTACCGAGATAAATTCAAGAGTAGATATAATTCTCGAAAACTATGCCAAGACCGTACATATTGAGGCACTGACACTTATTGAAATGATGAACAGGGAAGTCATACCTGCTATTACGGCTTATACCGACCTGCTTTGCACCGCTGTGCTTAACAAAAACAGTATCGGCGGCATCAATTCGTCGGTAGAGCGTGAGCTTATAGCAAGGCTTTCCGCCGCCAATAAGGAAATTTATTCCCTTACAGGCGAGCTTAAAATGGCGGTATCCTCGGCAGAAAGAACTAAGGATGTTCTGGAGAAGGCTACCATGTATCACGATACTATTTTGAAGCTTATGGGCGATATCAGAAAGTATGCCGACAGCGCCGAAAGCGTTGTTCCGTCGGACTACTGGCCTTACCCCAGCTACGGTGATTTACTCTTTAATATCTAAATAGAAAAACCGGATACCCGCAAAGGTATCCGGTTTTGGCTTGCTTGTGATTAGCAGCAACCGCAGTTGTTGTTGTCACAGCCACAGCCGTTGGAATTGTTGCCCCAGCCGCCACAGCAGAAGAGGATGAGGATAAGGATGATTATCCAGCTACAATTGTTTCCACCAAAGTTACACATTTAAGAAAACCTCCTTTTTTGTTTTCATCACATACTATGCTTTAGGGAGGTTATGTGTTACAAATTATCTGATGGTATTTCTGAATGTAATAATATATATTTAAATTCCTGTCAAATGAATGATTTGAATAATGAAAAATGAATAATACAAAACAAAAATCCCGCCGACAAATGAGCAGGGTTGCTAAGGACAGTTATGTTTTATAGGAACGCTGAGCATTGCGAAGGGCAAGAGAATAGAGAGAAGTTTAGGCTTCTCTCTTTTTTCTTGCCCTTTTTTCTTTTTATATCGGTACATTCGCCTATTACACCGCCTTTGAGTACAATTATGGTAGAAACTTAAAGGAGGTATTTTTATGGGTAAGTTTATTGAAGAATTCTACTACGGCAACCTTGATCCCCAGGCACGTAGCACGAAGCAGAACAAGGCAGTACAAAAGCAAATGGAAGTATTGATGCTCAATGAAGACTATCTCACCGAGAATCTTTCGGGCGAAAGCAAAAAGAAATTCCTTGAGTTTGTCAATGCTTGGGGTGTAGTAAATGGTGAATCCAACCTTGATAGCTTTATAATGGGTTTTCGTCTTGGCGCCGACTTCACCTACGACACCTTTGTTTCTGATGAAGCGCCATTTGTGGATTTGCTTAAGGAGTGAATGTTATGAGGGAAAAGAAATATTATATAGCTCTCGATGATTTTGAGCGCAGGGTTGTTGTGAAGTGTATGAACGAAATGCGTAACTCACTCATTGAGGATGGCAAGTGTACGGATCCATTGGATGAAGCTCTGTTAAAGGTTATCCGCTCAAAGCAAAAGAAATTTAAAGTTGTCTATCAGGAGGCTTGATTATGGAAAAGATTATATACGATGAAAATAATGGTCTTTGGTATGAACTGCAAGGCGACTATTACATCCCCTGCTTGAAACTTCCCGATGAAGAAGAAAGAGAAATTGGTGTATGGGGAATGCGGCATTTGAACTATCTAAAACAACACCGCAAAGCCACCTACAACCGCCTTCAAGCAGAATTTAAACTCAATTCATATCTATATGATATAAATTCTCAAGCGGAAAAACTATTTGAAAACCTAGTGAAGCAGTTGAAACAATCTGAAGGTATTACTGAAAAACTCAAAGCGGATAACCAAATGGAGTGGGTTGCTCGGATGAATAACATCCGCAGCAAAGCCAAAGAAATCGTCAATCACGATATTATTTACAAC
>JAFUOL010000078.1 GCA_017481865.1 Clostridia bacterium
GGTATTAAGCGTTTAACAATTACATAATATGTCAAGTTATTTTTGATCAGCGTTGTAGATAATTATTTATAAAATACCAAAAAAATAAATGTCAATCAACCAATAAACTTAAAAAAATATATCTAGACAAAAAACGAGGATTTTGGAGTATTTGGGAGAAAAACGGAGCATTTCAGAGTTTTTTAAAAAATCACTCGGATTTTTTCGGGGAAAATGTTGAAATTTCGTAATATTTACTTGACATTTGAGGGTTTTCAATGTATATTGTATTACTGGTTGGATATGGTATTTAACCACAAGCATCTTAGCATGCAATTTAAGATTTTATGCCGTATTTAGGGGGATGCTTTAAATGAATGAAAAAAATATAGTTGAGCTCAAAAATATATCGGTCACCTTTGACGGTGAGCAGATTTTGGACGATTTAAGTCTTACTATTAAGGATAAAGAGTTTATTACTTTCTTAGGACCTTCGGGCTGTGGTAAGACTACCACTCTAAGGCTAATTGCAGGCTTTTTGGAGCCTGACAGCGGCGATATTCTTTTTGAAAATAAAAAAATAAATGGTGTTCCTGCCTACAAGCGTCAGGTTAACACCATTTTTCAGCGCTATGCACTTTTTCCGCACCTTAACGTGTACGAAAATATTGCCTTTGGCTTGCGTATAAAAAAGAAGTCCGAAAAGGAAATTAAGGAAAAGGTAGCCGAGATGCTGAAGCTTGTTAACCTTACAGGGCTTGAAAAGCGCAGCATTGATACCCTTTCAGGCGGTCAGCAGCAGCGTGTGGCAATAGCCCGAGCGATTGCTAACCACCCTAAGGTTCTGCTTTTGGACGAGCCGTTGGCGGCACTGGATTTGAAGCTTCGCAAGGATATGCAAAAGGAGCTTAAGAAAATTCAGGAGCAGTTAGGGATCACCTTTATTTTCGTAACCCATGACCAAGAGGAAGCGCTAACCATGTCCGACCGTGTTGTTGTTATGGACGGTGGTAAAATTCAGCAGGTAGGCACACCTAAAGATATATACAACGAGCCTGAAAATGCTTTTGTTGCGGACTTTATAGGCGAATCGAATATAGTTGACGGCAAAATGATACGTGACCTTTATGTTGAATTTTCGGGTCAGAAATTTGACTGTCTTGACAAAGGCTTCGCCGAAAACGAGGCGGTTGACGTTGTTGTGCGCCCTGAGGATGTGGACATTGTTTCCCCTGAAAATGGCATGCTTAAAGGTGTTGTTACCTCGGTTTCCTTCCTTGGTGTTCACTATGAAATAATCGTAGATATCGGCGGATTTAAATGGATGATTCAGACCACTGACGAGCATTTTATAGGTGATAACGTCGGTCTTTATATCGAGCCTGATGCTATTCATATTATGAAAAAATCGGAATATTCGGGACTTTACGGGGACTATTCCAGCTACAGCGAGGAGATTGACCACCTTTCCGATGTGGATTATCAAGGGGAGGATGTCGATGAAAAATAAATCCTTCGGCAGCAGACTAATTGCCGCCCCTTACATTGTATGGTCGGTAATTTTCATAGTTGTACCACTAATAATAATGTTTTACTTTGCCCTTACTAACGAAAGCGGTGTTTTTACCTTAGCTAATCTTGCAAGCATCGGCAAATACAAAAAAGCTTTTGGAATTTCGGTGCTATATGCCGCAATTTCCACCCTAATTACCCTGCTTTTAGCCTACCCTATGGCTTATTTTATGACAAAGCTAAAGGTAAGCTCACAGCGAATGTTGATGATGATAGTGATGATTCCTATGTGGATGAACTTTCTTATCCGCACCTATTCGTGGATAACCCTCCTTGCAAATACAGGTATCATCAACACATTTTTGGGTAAATTGGGCTTAGGACCATACAAATTGATGTATACCCCAGGTGCGGTTATTTTAGGTATGGTTTACGACTTTATTCCTTATATGATACTTCCTATTTACTCTGTTCTTTCTAAGCTGGATAAATCTCTTTTAGAGGCGGCGGAGGATTTAGGCTCCAACGGCTTTACTAAGTTTAAAAGGGTTATTCTGCCCCTTAGCAAGCCCGGTATAATATCAGGTGTTACAATGGTTTTTGTGCCGTCGGTGAGCACATTTTACATTTCCCAAAAGCTTGGCGGAAACAAAACCATGCTTATAGGAGACGTTATTGAGTATTTCTTTAACTTAGGACCTACTTATTATAATGTAGCATCGGCAATTTCCCTTGTGCTTATGGTAATGATTTTGATTTGCCTTTTTGTTATGAACCGTTTCAGCGATGATGACGACGGAGGTGTTATCATATGAAAACACTCTCACGAATTTACGTAGGACTTATTATATTTTTCCTTTATGCGCCCGTGCTTGTTATGATTGCCTTCTCTTTTAACGAATCAAGCAGTGTATGGGTGTTTTCGGGCTTTTCTACTAAATGGTATACCGGTTTGCTTACAGACACCACAATGCTCACAGCCTTAGAGCATACCTTAATTATTGCGGTACTCTCTGCTGTTATTGCAACGGTTATAGGTACAGCGGCGGCAGTAGGAATATTAGCGCTTAGAAACAAAATAGCCCAAAAGTTAGTAATGTCGGTAACACAGATACCTATGATGAATGCGGACATTGTTACGGGTATTTCCCTGATGCTTTTATTTATTTTTTTTGGAAAGCTGTTAGGTCTTAATGAGTCTTTAGGCTTCTTTACCGTACTTATAGCGCATATTACCTTTAATCTGCCTTATGTTATACTTTCTGTAATGCCGAAATTAAAGCAGACCGATTCACGTTTAAGGGAGGCGGCGCTGGATCTCGGCTGTACACCGGTTCAGGCATTTTTTAAGGTTATACTCCCCTCAATTTCTACAGGCATTGCCACAGGCTTTATTATGGCTTTTACGTTATCCCTTGACGATTTTGTAATCAGCTATTTCACCTGCGGACATTATCAGACCTTGCCGATTATAATTTATAACATGACCAAAAAATCGGTAACACCTGATACCTATGCCCTTTCTACAATTATTTTTGTTGTAATATTTGTTTTGCTTATTTTCTATAATATTTTACAGAACAAGAGTGAAAAAAGCTCTAAGAAGGGATTTGGAAAATGAAAAAATTATCAGCTTTTGCTGTTATTTTTGTTATACTTTTGAGCCTTGTTTTTTCAGGCTGTGGATATGAATATGCTGAGCTGAATTTAAGAGCGGAATATGCCCGTGACCTTGAAGGTACTACCCTTACGGTCTACAACTGGGGTGAATATATTTCCGACGGGTCGGACGGTATGTTGGACGTTAACCGTGAATTTGAAAAGCTAACAGGTATTAAGGTAAATTACCTCACCTTTGAAAGCAATGAAACAATGTATTCTCAGGTTAAAAACGGCGGTGTTAATTACGATATAATTATCCCCTCCGATTATATGATACAGCGCCTTTTAAATGAGGAAATGCTTGCGAAAATTGATACTTCAAAATTAAGCAACTATGACCTTATTGACGAGCAATACAAAAATGTATATTTTGACCCGAATAACGAGTACACCGTTCCCTACAATGTAGGAATGGTGGGAATTATTTATAACAGCTCGGTAATTAAGGATATTGAACACTCTTGGAAAGTACTTTGGGACAAAAAGTATAAGGACATGGCACTTAATTTCAACAACCCAAGGGACGCTTTCATGACCGCCCAAATGATTTTAGGGTTTGATTTGAACTCTGCAAATAAATCGGACTGGGACAAAGCCGCCGAGCTATTAAAGGAAGGCAAGCCAAATTTGCAGGCATATGTTATGGATGAGGTTTACGGCAAAATGGAGACGGGTGAAGCCGCAATCGCCCCCTACTACGCAGGCGATTACCTTACTATGGCTGAAACTAACCCCGACCTTAAATTTTTCTACCCGCAAGAAGGCACCAATATATTTATAGATTCCGTTTGTATTCTCAAAAACGCACAGAATTACGATGCAGCGCTTATGTATATAAACTTTCTGCTTGAACCTGATATTGCCACCGCCAATGCGGAATATATCGGCTACGCCTCACCTAACACCGCTGTAATTGATAATGAGAATTACTATTACTACGGTAACGAAATACTCTACCCCAAAAAGGAAAATATGCCAAAGGTGCAGTATTACCACGATATTGATGATGAAATAAGAAGCTATTACGAAACCCTTTGGATAGACGTAAAGCTTGATTAAAGTGTGATAAAATGAAAAACGAAACCAAAGGCAACAAACGGCTTATTAAAGCCTTTTTACCCTACTACAAAAAATACCGCTTTACTCTATTTTGCGACCTCTTTTGTGCGGCACTGACTACCGTATGCGAGTTAGTACTGCCTATGATAGTCCGTGAAATAACGGGTAATGCTACCGAGAATTTGGCTCTGCTTACAACGGGCTTTATTCTACGCTGTACCCTACTCTATTTAGCACTTCGAATTATTGACACATTAGCGAACTATTACATGGCATCCACGGGTCACATAATGGGTGCTAAGATAGAAACCGACATGCGGCATGACTTTTTTGAGCATCTGCAAAAGCTGTCCTTTTCCTACTATGACGATGCCAAAGTGGGAACGCTGATGTCGAGAATTACAAACGACCTTTTTGACGTTACCGAATTTGCCCACCACTGCCCAGAGGAATTTTTCATTGCAGGTATAAAAATCGTCTGCTCATTTGTAATCCTATGCACCATAAATGTACCGCTGACAATTATTATGTTCGCCGCAATTCCGCCAATGATAATCATTCTCGCCCTTTTCCGTAAGAAAATGAAGGCAGGCTTCAGAGAGTCGAGAAAACAGATTGGCGAGCTTAATTCTCAGGTTGAGGACAGCCTTTTGGGCATTCACGTTGTAAAATCCTTTGCCAAAGAGGAATACGAGCAAAACAAATTTGACGGCGGTAACCAAATATTTTTAAAGGTTAAAACCAAGGTTTATAAGGTTATGGGCGGATTTCAGTCCTGCACAAGACTTTTCGACGGTGTGATGTACATATTGGTTGTAGCCGCAGGTGCATTTTTCCTTAAAGGCGGAAAAATCAATGCGGGTGACTATGTAGCATACCTTATGTTTGTCTCCACCCTTATGACCTCTGTAAGACGTATTGTGGAATTTACCGAGCAGTTCCAGCGCGGTATGACCGGTATCGAGCGTTTTAGCGAGATTATGGATATCAATCCCGATATTACCGACACAAAGGGCGCAAAAATTCTTGCCGATGTTAAAGGCGAAGTGACCTTTAAGGATGTTTCCTTCCATTATAATGACGGCAAACGTGACGTAATTTCAGGACTTTGCCTTAACGTAAAAGCCGGCGAAAGTATCGCCTTGGTAGGTCCATCGGGCGGCGGTAAAACCACACTTTGCTCCCTTATCCCCCGTTTTTACGACCTGACCAAGGGCGAAATTCTTATAGACGGCAAAAATATTAAGGACGTTACCCTACGCTCTTTAAGGGAAAATATAGGCACTGTCGCCCAAGACGTTTATCTCTTTTCAGGAAGTATTAAGGAGAATATCACCTACGGCAAAAGTGATGCTACCGACGAGGAAATTGTCGCCGCCGCACGGCTTGCAGGGGCAGATGAATTTATTAAAGAGCTGCCCAACGGTTACGACTCCTATGTAGGCGAGCGTGGTGTCAAGCTTTCGGGCGGTCAGAAGCAAAGAATTTCAATTGCCCGTGTTTTCCTTAAAAATCCGCCTATACTCATTCTTGACGAGGCTACAAGCGCCCTTGATAACGAAAGCGAAAGATTAGTCCAGCAATCCCTTGAGCGCCTTGCCAAGGGCAGAACTACATTCACTATCGCCCACCGACTTACCACCATTAAAAGTGCCGACCGAATTTTGGTGCTAACAGAAAACGGTATCGAAGAATCCGGCAGCCATAAAGAGCTCTTATCCAAAGGCGGACTCTATAGCGAGCTTTACAAAATGTACTCGGCAGAATAATGCTAAACTCCATATTTGAGGATAAAATGAAACTTTTACTTAATGCACTTATAAAATTCATAGTCGGGCTCACACTCGTCGGAGTATTGTTATTTGTTCCGTCGGGTAGCTTTAACTACATAAATGGTTGGTTATTTATCGGTTTACTGTTCATTCCTATGCTTATTCTAGGAATCATCCTCTTTTTCAAAGCTCCCTCTTTGCTCGAAAAACGTCTTGGAGCAAAGGAAAAGGACGATACGCAAAAAGGCGTTGTTGCGCTTTCCGGCTTATTATTTATCGGCGGCTTTGTAGTCGCAGGACTTGACTGGCGCTTTGGTTGGTCGCACGTTCCAATGTGGCTGGTTATTGTTGCGGCAGTTATCTTGTTGATTGCCTACGGGCTTTACGCTGAGGTTATGAGAGAAAACGCATACCTGTCAAGAACGATTGAAGTTCAGGAAAATCAAAAGGTTATTGATACGGGACTATACGCCATTGTCCGCCACCCTATGTATATGGCAACCATATTACTGTTTTTGATGATTCCACTTGTCCTCGGCTCTTGGTATGCGCTGATTGTATTCCTTTCATATCCTATCGTTATTGCCGTACGTATTCGCAACGAGGAAAAGGTGCTTGAGGCAGGTCTTGCGGGCTACACTGAGTATAAAAAGAAAGTAAAATATAGAATTATACCGTTTATTTGGTGATACCTTTATTAAATATGAATAATGAAAACAAAAATCCTGCCGACAATAATCGACAGGATTTTTGTTTTGGTGGGAGAGGACGGATTCGAACCATCGAAGCGAAACGCAGCAGATTTACAGTCTGTCCCCTTTGGCCACTCGGGAACTCTCCCATATTAAATTTTTACCCAATTGAAGGTCTTGTTCGCCATCAAAAAAGCTTGGAGCTGGTGGACGGACTCGAACCCCCGACCTGCTGATTACAAATCAGCTGCTCTACCAACTGAGCTACACCAGCATTTTTCGGCGCCAGATTACTATACCATAACTCTCGAATAATGTCAAGCATAAATTTAAATTTTTTTAAAAAAATTGTAAAATTGGGTGTTAAATCAGCTCAAAAGCGGTCTGCACAGCGAAATTTTCGCATGTATCATCATAAACATTCAAAATCTGCCGTTGCTTTGATGCGGCGTAGTTTAAAGTATTGCGGGTGCCGCCGCTTTTACCGTCAAACCATGTAAGAACATAATCGCAATTATCTACCATGTATTTGTTCCTTACCTGATAACAGCCGGTGTGATAGCTTTCGGACAAGGTGATTATTTCATCAGCACGGTTTAAAATATTATTGTATTTTCCCTGCCAGTAATCATTAAAGCACTCCCCCTGCCCACGGAACGGAACAACACAAACAAGCTTAATATTATACCCCGTATTGGCGTTTTTAAGTAAGAGCACCGCCTCAGCAGCGATAATATCAAACCCCATTGCCATACCAGTATAAAAGGTATCACACCCCATAGAAATAAGGTCTAATATTCCCTGAACAAGAGCGTTTTCAAATTTTACGTATTCGCTGTCACCTTGCGATAGCCTAAATGGGAATTTGGCGGGTCGGTAACCCGTAAAACAACATTTAAATGTTTTTTCACCGTGTAACACTTCTACCCCTCCAAGCATACAATAAAATAGCAAGGATATTATACCGAACATTTGTTTATTTGTCAATACCGATATTTTTTAAAAAAAAGACTTGACAAAAAATAAAAATAGTGATATTATTTGCCCATAGAAAAAACCAACGATTAAGAGTAGTAGCTTTAATTGGATGTGTTTAGAGAGCAGCCGACGGTGGAAAAGCTGTGACAGACTTTAAAGTGAATGGACTTATGAGGGCGGTCGAAAGCGTTTAACGTTAGTAGCAACCGACGGGGACCGTACCCGTTATCAGGACGGCTTACATGTTTGTGTAATGAAGCGAGAGGTCGATGTATTTCGGCAACTTGGGTGGTACCGCAGGATTTCCGTCTTGTCCCATTTTTAGGGATAAGGCGTTATTTTTTTATTTGGAGGATTATTTATGTTTTTATTAGTAAAGCGATGGCGGCTCTCCTGCTATTAACAAAATATAAAAAATAAAAAACGAAACGGAGAAATTTAAAATGAAAAAACTTATTGCTTTATTTATAACTTTAATTATCACACTTTCTTTCGCAGGCTGCGGCGAGACTAAAGTGCCCGTAATCGGCATAAACCAGTATGGCGAGCATGCTTCCCTTGACAACTGCCGTGAAGGCTTTATTGAGGGTCTTAAAGAGGCAGGTCTTGTTGAGGGCAAGGATTTTGAAATTGACTATCAGAACGCAGGCTTCAATGATAATACCGCTACCCAGATAGCTCAGAGCTTTTCGGCTAAAAATGTAAGCTTAATGTGTGCTATCGCTACCCCATCGGCTACAGCTTGTTTTGCAGCTGCCGAGGATAAGGACATTCCCGTAATTTTCAACGCTATTTCCGACCCCGAGCAGGCAAAGCTTACCGATGGCAATATCACAGGTATGTCCGATAAATTACCCGTAGACGCTCAGCTTCAGCTTATAAGAGCACTTCAACCCGATGCCAAAACCATAGGCATAATCTATACCACCAGCGAGCCTAATTCTGTATCTACCATAGCTGATTATCAGGCAAAGGCGGCCGACTACGGCTTTACAATTGAGGCTATCGGTGTTACCGCTCAGTCCGAAGTAACTCAGGCAGCAGATACCCTTATCAATAAAAAGGTCGACTGCTTCTCTAACCTTACCGACAATAACGTTGTAGGTGTTTTAGCCTCTATTCTTGAAAAGACCGATGAGGCAGAAATTCCCGTTTACGGTAGTGAAATCGAGCAGGTAAGGATTGGCTGTGTAGCATCTGCAGGTATTGACTATGTAGAGCTTGGCAAAGAGGCAGGAAAAATGGCAGCGGCTATTCTTAAAGGCGAAACCACCGCTACAGAAATGGATTACAAAACCGTCAGCGAATACAGCACCTATATAAATTCCGAAGCACTTAAAGAGTTTGGTATAAACGTTCCTACCGATATTGCAGAAAAAGCCATTGAGGCAGAATAATTTAAGGTGAAATAATGTTAGACTTAATCATCAGCACTGTGACCCAAGGCTTTATATATGCCCTGTTATCCTTCGGTATATATATAACCTACAAAATTTTGGATTTTCCCGATCTTACGGTTGACGGCAGCTTCCCTTTGGGAGCCGCCGTTACGGCGGTGTTACTGCTTAAAGGCGTTAACCCCTACCTCACCCTTTTAGCCGCCGCCGTTGTAGGAGCTATTGCAGGCTTTGTTACGGGCTTTATTCATGTAAGGCTGAAGGTGCGTGACCTGCTTGCAGGTATTATTACCATGACGGCGCTGTTCTCAATAAACTTGCAGATTGCAGGCTCTAATCTTTCAATTGAACGTGGTATTGATACTATTTTTACCTCCCCTGTCGCTATGACACTGTTGGGTTCTGCCACACTGCTTGTGAGAAAGCTTATTATTTCTTTGATAATTCTTATAATCTGTAAGGTTCTCCTCGACCTTTACTTTAAAACAAAGAGCGGCTATCTTTTAAAGGCCGTAGGCGATAACAGTACCCTTGTAACTACCCTTGCTAAGGATATGGGTCGGGTAAAAATAATAGGTCTCGTAATTTCCAATGCCCTTGTTGCTCTCTCGGGGGCAGTAGTCTGCCATGAGCAGCGCTCATTCTCCAGCACTATGGGTACGGGTCAGATGGTTTTCGGTCTGGCAACAGTAATTATAGGTACCACCATATTTAGAAATCTAAGCTTTGTTAAAGGCACTACGGCAGTAATTGTAGGCAGTGTTTTGTATAAGATTTGTATACAGATTGCTATCAACTTAGGACTGCCTGCAAACCTTTTGAAGCTTATCACGGCGGTACTGTTCTTAATCATATTGGTTATAGGTAATTTTCATAAAGGAACGGTGAGAAAAAATGCTGGAGCTTAAGAATATTTCTAAAATATACAACCCCGGCACCGTCACCGAAATGTGTCTTTTTGAGGATTTTAACCTAAAAGTAAGAGACGGAGAGTTTATTTCCGTTGTCGGCAGTAACGGCAGCGGAAAGACCTCTATGCTTAATATTATTTGCGGAAGTATTCCCATAAACGGCGGCGAGGTGCTGATTAACGGCAAAAATATCAACCGCTTAAAAGAGCACAAACGCTATGAACAGATGGGCAGAGTTTATCAAAATCCGGCGCTGGGCACATGTCCTGATATGACGATACTTGAAAATATGTCAATTGCCGATAATAAGGGTAAGCCCTTCGGTCTCGGCTTTGCCCTAAACAAAAAGCGATACGAATTTTACCGTGAACAGCTTTCTTCATTGGGACTGGGACTTGAGGACAAAATGAATATTAAGTTAGGCTCGCTTTCGGGCGGTCAGCGTCAGGCAGTAGCCCTGCTTATGGCGACTATGACTCCCCTTGAATTCTTAATTCTTGACGAGCATACCGCCGCCCTCGACCCACATACTGCTGATATTATAATGGAGCTTACCGATAAGGTTGTAAGAGAGAAAAAGCTCACCGCTATTATGGTAACACATAACCTTAGGTATGCCGTGGAATACGGTGATAGACTGCTGATGATGGACAGAGGTCATATAATCCTCGACAAATCAGGTGAGGAAAAGGCAAACGCTACTATTGACGATATACTTGATATCTTTAACAGAATAAGCATTGAGTGTGGAAACTGAGTAAATATAAGGAGCAATTACATGATATTAAACAATGTTAATTTTGATACTTATTTTAAAAACTATCCTGATAAGGACGGATATTTCGGAAAATACGGCGGTTGCTATATTTCCGAGGATCTAGCCAACGCTATGGCTGAAATAACCGAATCTTACTTTACAATTTGCAAATCCAGTAAATTTGTAAACGAGCTTCGCCGCATCCGCAAGGAATTCCAAGGCAGACCCACACCTATATCCCACC
>JAFUOL010000079.1 GCA_017481865.1 Clostridia bacterium
AATAGCGTACCTTTTCCATTTTACCGTCCTTGAAAGTAAAATAGTGAGCAGGTGGGAGCTTGTATACATTCTTGAAAAATGTCTCCTCACATGGGGAGTACTGGAAAGAAAGATAGTGCGCCAGAGCCTCCTCGTTAAGCTCCTTTTTAAATTCGGGATGCTCCAAAAAGGACTTTATTTCCGAGCCAAAAATAAAACTGTTTCCCATAAAGGTATAGTAAAAGGGCTTTATGCCGAACATATCACGTGCGGCGAAAAGGGAACGGTCACGTCTGTCAAAAATAACAAAGGCAAACATACCTCTAAGACGTGACACCAAATCGGTGCCCCATTGCTCGTAGCCGTGGAGAAGTACCTCGCTGTCCGAATTATTGGCAAAGGTGTGACCCGCCTCAATGAGCTCGGCACGTAAATCCTTAAAGTTATAAATCTCGCCGTTAAAAACAAGGACTAAGGACTTGTCCTCATTAAACATCGGCTGGTCGCCCTCGGCAAGGTCGATAATGCTTAGTCTGCGAAAGCCTAAAGCAATATCGCCGTCAACAAACTTGCCCTGTGAGTCAGGACCTCTGTGGACGATACGGTTCATCATCTTTTCAAGTACCGTTCCGTCATCCTTTATAAAATTTGTAAATCCTGCAAATCCGCACATTACAAAAATTCACTCCTAAAAATATCTTGATTTTTATTGTAACACATCTTTACAAAAAATAAAAGAGATAGTATAATAATTTTATATGTTTTTTCAAAGTTATACTATATTTTTTTACAAATTTATGGTATAATGTATAATGTATATTTATAGGCGTAGCTTTTGCGCCTGTTATGTGAGGTAGATTTATGAGTTTATTATCAGCAATATTCGGTAATTACAGCCAGAAAGAAATAAAACGCATTATGCCCTTACAGCAAAAGGTTTTGTCACTCGAAGAGGAATACCGTTCCCTTTCTAACGAGGAACTGCGTGCTAAAACAGATGAATTTAAAAACCGTTTGACTACGGGGGAGACCCTTGACGATATTTTGCCCGAGGCTTTTGCCGTCTGCCGTGAGGCGGGGGACAGAGTGCTTGGTATGCGCCATTTCCCTGTACAGATAATAGGCGGTATCATTCTGCATCAGGGCAGAATTGCTGAAATGAAAACAGGTGAGGGTAAAACCTTGGTTGCCACCCTTCCCGCATACTTAAATGCCCTTTCGGGCAAGGGAGTTCACATTGTAACGGTTAACGATTACCTAGCCAAGCGTGACTCCGAGTGGATGGGTAAATTATACCGCTTTTTAGGACTGTCGGTCGGTCTAATTATCCACGGAATGAGCCATGACGAAAAGAAAAAGGCATACGATGCCGATATTACCTACTGCACCAATAACGAATTAGGCTTCGATTACCTTAGAGACAATATGGTAATATATAAGGAGCAAAAGGTGCAGAGAGAGCATAACTTTGCCATTGTGGACGAGGTTGACTCTATTCTTATAGACGAAGCCCGTACACCCCTTATTATTTCGGGTCAGAGCGATAAATCCACCGACCTTTACAGTGCCGCCAATGCCTTTGCACGTACCCTTAAAATGGTAAAGGTTAAGGAAATGGACGATAAGGCAAGCGATGAGGACACTAATTATGACGGCGATTATGTTGTAGACGAAAAGGCTCATACCGCAACCCTTACTCCCGAGGGTGTTAAAAAAGCGGAAAGCTATTTTAATATCGAAAACCTTAACGATACCGAAAATATAGCTATTGCCCACCATGTTAATCAGGCTATCCGTGCTCACGGTATTATGAAGCGTGACGTTGATTACGTGGTAAAAGACGGCGAGGTTATAATCGTTGACGAGTTTACAGGCCGTTTAATGTACGGCAGACGTTATAACGAGGGACTTCATCAGGCGATTGAAGCCAAAGAGGGTGTAAAGGTAGCAAGGGAGTCCAAAACCTTGGCAACTATCACTTTCCAGAATTTCTTCCGTCTTTACAATAAGCTTTCGGGTATGACGGGTACTGCTATGACCGAGGAAGTGGAATTTCAGCAGATTTATAAATTGGATGTTGTTGAAATACCTACAAACAAGCCTATTGCCCGTGTTGACGAAAACGACGTTGTGTATAAAACTGAAAAGGCTAAGTACAATGCGGTAATTGATAAGATTATCGCCTGCCACCAAAAGGGTCAGCCTGTACTTGTGGGTACTGTTACCATTGAAAAGTCCGAATTACTGTCAGCTATGCTTAAAAGAAAAGGTATAAAGCATAACGTACTTAATGCTAAGCACCATGAAAAGGAAGCCGAAATTATAGCTCAGGCAGGTAAATTCGGCGCTGTTACCATTGCTACTAATATGGCAGGACGTGG
Source organism: Clostridia bacterium (assembly GCA_017481865.1). Classification (GTDB taxonomy): domain Bacteria; phylum Bacillota; class Clostridia; order Oscillospirales; family Acutalibacteraceae; genus UBA737. The sequence goes on from JAFUOL010000079.1 coordinate 2,361, forward strand.
TACAGACATTATGCTGGGCGGTAATGCAGAGTACCTTGCAAAGGCGGCTTTAAGGCATGACGGGCTGAGCGAGGAAATGATAATTGAGGCTACGGGCTTTGCCGAAACCGAAGACCCCGATATTTTAAATTCAAGAGCAAAATATAAGGAATACTACGATAAGTTTAAGGCTGAAATTGCTCCCGAGGCTGACCGTGTAAGAGAAGTCGGCGGACTTGCAATTATCGGTACAGAACGCCACGATTCAAGACGAATTGACAATCAGCTCCGTGGACGTGCAGGCCGTCAAGGGGATCCGGGTAATACCCAGTTCTTTGTATCCTTAGAGGATGACCTTATGCGTCTTTTCGGCGGAGAGAGAATCTCTACCATGATGGATACTCTAAAGGTAGAGGAGGATATGCCTCTTGAGAGCGGAATGCTTTCTAAAACAATCGAAGGTGCGCAAAAGAAAAAAGAGGGCATGAACTTTGCAATCCGCAAGAACGTGCTTCAGTATGACGATGTAATGAACAAACAGCGTGAGCTTATCTACAGCCAGCGTAACAAGGTGCTTGACGGTGAGGATATTAAGGATACCGTTTACAACATGATAGATGAAACTATCGACGTTTACTGCGGCATATACTTAGCCGATGATGCTGTTCATGATAACTGGGATTTGAACGGACTGCGAGAATACTTCCTCGGCTGGGTTACTACACCTGAGGATCTGCGTTTCAATTCCGAGGAATTGGGCAATATCTCACGTGATGAGGTCGCTGCCAGATTAAAAGAAAAGGCACACGCAAGATATGCACAGCGTGAGGCGGAATTTGGCAGTGAAATTATGCGTGAAATGGAGCGTGTAATGCTGCTTCGCAGTGTTGATACCAACTGGATGGACCATATTGATGCTATGGATCAGCTCCGTCAGGGTATAGGACTGCGTGCTTACGGTCAGCACGACCCCGTTGTGGAATACCGTAACGACAGCTACGATATGTTTGAGGCCATGACCAATGCTATCCGTGAGCAGACCTCTAAATTAGTTCTAAGCGTCAGAATTAAGAAAAATGAGGAAGTAAAGCGTGAAAAGGTTGCAGAGGAAACCAACACGGGAGATAATAAGCCTCTTACTGTAAGAGGTAAGGGAGTTGTAAGTAAAAATGCACTTTGCCCTTGCGGTAGCGGTAAAAAATACAAGCGCTGCTGCGGTAAGGATATTGACTGATAAAATTATAAGGAGCTGAAAATCAGCTCCTTGTTTTTAATACTTTATTAAGCTTTAAGTTAAACTCCCAAAAGCTTAGTGCCTGCATTTACAAGCTGGTCAACCTTAGCTGCAGCAGAGGCAGAGTCGGAACCTAAAGCGTTGATATAGAACTTAATCTTAGGCTCTGTACCCGAGGGGCGGACGATAAATGAACTGCCGTCGCTGAACTCAAAGGCTACAACGTTCGATTTGGGTAAATCAATTTTGGAGGTCTCGTTTGTTGCAAGGTTGCGGCTTACAGAGGTCTCATAATCCTTAACGGTAGTAACCTCAATACCGTCAATAACAGCAGGGGGATTGGAATGTAGCTCTGCCATAAGGCTCTTGATATGCTCTGTTCCTGCCTGACCCTCAAAGGTAAAGCTCTTTTGGGCGCTGTAGAAATAGCCGTATTTCTTGTAGAGGCTGTCGAGCACCTCTAAAAGATTTTGACCTTGTGTCTTATAATAAGCGGTCATTTCGCAGATAAGCATAGAGGCAATTACTGCATCCTTATCCCTTACAAAGCTGCCCGAAAGATAGCCGTAGCTTTCCTCAAAGCCGAATACAAAACGGTTTTCCTCGCCTTTTTCCTCTAAGTGCAATACCTGCTCGCCTATAAACTTAAAGCCTGTAAGCACATTCTTAAGGTCACAGCCGTAAGCATCGGCAATTTTTTTGCAAAGCTCGGTAGAAACAATGGTTTTAACCGCTACGGGGTTTTCGGGCAATGTGCCGTTAGCGGTTCTGCGCTCGAGGACATAGTTCAAAAGCAGAGCGCCTACATCATTACCGCTTAAAAGCTTGTATTCGCCATTCTCGGGTATTGCAATACCTACACGGTCTGAATCAGGGTCGGTAGCTAAGAGTAAATCGGGCTTTACGGTCTCAGCAAGCTTTAAAGCGCACTCGAAAGCCTGACGTATTTCGGGGTTGGGATAAGGTGCTGTCGGGAAGTTACCGTCAGGCAATTCCTGCTCGGGAACTACGCTTACGTTTTCAACTCCTATGCGCTTTAATACGGCACGAACAGGCTTGTTGCCGGCACCGTGTAAGGGAGTGTAAACCACCTTAAGGTCTGACAGGTCAAGGTCGGGGGAAACACGTGTAGATTCTACAAGGGACAGATATTCGTCTATAATATCGTCGCCGATGTATTCTATCTTACCCTCTTTTAAAGCGGTTTCAAAATCCATAGACTTAACTTCGTCAAAAATGTCTACCTTATTCATTATGGAAAGTACATAATCAGCCGCTTCGGGTCCTAACTGACAGCCATCAGGTCCGTAAGCTTTATAGCCGTTGTACTTTGCAGGGTTATGGCTTGCGGTTATAACTATACCTGCATCACATTTAAGACGGCGCACCGCAAAGGAAAGCATAGGAGTAGGCATAAGCTCTTTATAAATATATGCCTTAATTCCGTTTGCCGCAAGGATAGATGCAGAAATTTTAGCAAAAACGTCAGATTTAATGCGGCTGTCATAAGCAATAGCAACAGTACCATTGTCGCTTACGGAGTTTACATATGCCGCAAGACCCTGTGTAGCCTTTCCGACGGTATATATGTTAAGGCGGTTTGTGCCTGCACCTATTGTTCCTCTGAGTCCTGCGGTGCCGAATTCCAAATCCTTGTAAAAAGCTTCGGAAATAAGCTCCTCGTTACCCTCCATTGCCTTTAATTCAGCTACAAGGTCGGGGTCACCTACAGCTTTTTTACACCAAAGCTCGTACTTTTCTTTTATCATAATATTTCCTCCTTAAAATAATCACTCAAAGGTTATATCGCACCCGATTTCACGCTGGCAGGCGGTAAGCCCGCCGGCTATGATTTCAATTGTGCGTTTATAAGATTTAGCCGCCCGCTCGGCGGATGAAGCGCTGAGAGAATATTTCTCTGCACCGTCATTCCCGTTTTCAAGCGGATAAATCGTATATCTGTAACCGTTTCCTTTAGCAAACTTTTCTACCCACGTGGGTATTATGTCCAAATCTATTAAGGAAACACCGTCCTGCGTTTTTTCTAAAGTAAAGCTAAAGAGCATACCGTCCTCTGTGTGACCTGTAGGACAGCTGTCCATCCGCTCCTGACGCTGATTTGAAACCGCATTGCCTAAAGAATAAAGGCAGACGGTGGTATTTTGTCCGTCCTCAGAATAAATAAGCTCAACAGGCTCAATAACATGAGGGTGACCGCCGATTATCATGTCCACTCCCAGATTAGAAAGCTTTTGTGCAATATTTTTTTGCCATGAGTTAGCCTCAATTTTATATTCATTTCCCCAATGCATATAGAAAACGATGTATTCCGCACCGTCGGCTTTCATTTCGGTTATCATACTCTGAGCGTTGGTGTAAAATTCATCTATACGGTTATAAGAAAAGGAGTTTATGAGGTTGTTTGCTTCCTCTGCTAAAAGAATACCGTTAAGGTATTTTCTGCCCTGTAAATCGCCGTCGGTCTCGTAAGTGAAATCGGCAATACCGATTTTTATATTGTTAATTTCCTTTATTACATAGGGCGAGCTTTCTGCGCTTTGACGGGTGCCGGTGTACTCTATACCCTTTGAAGTCAGCACCTGCTGGGTACGCTTAAAGCCTGAAAGTCCTGTGTCATAGCTATGATTGTTAGCGGTAAGCAGAAGATTTAATCCCGAGTCCTTAATAGCGTCAGCCAAACTGTCGGGACAGTTAAAGGCAGGGTATCCTCGGTAGCCGCCCGAGGTTTCACCGCCAAAGGTAACCTCTAAATTAGCCACCGCTAAATCGGCTGATTTAAAGTAAGGGGCAACCTCCTTGAAAAAATCGCTGAAATCGTATTCACCCGTTGAGGCGACATATGCACCTGTCAGCTGGGGGTCGTGCACCATAATATCACCAGTGCTTATAACGGTAGCATAGGTGTTTTTAAACTCAGGCGCCGCACTTTCGACAGCAGCAGGTATACTGCTTGCGGTTTCGGGGGTATTCCCAAAAGCCAAATGGAGTACAAAGCCAATAAGCGCCAATACACATACTGTTGCAGTGAGAGTCGGCACTATACGGATTTTATATTTTCTCTTATGTTTCTTATATCTTTTATTTTGATTATTCATTTTCTTTATTATAACAACAAGCAGAAAATCAGCGGTAAAAATACAGATGGCAGATAGTTCATTACTTTAATTTTGGTAAGCCCCAGCATATTAAGAGCGATAGCGATTATCAGCAGCGAGCCTATAACCGACATGTGCGCAACAGCCGCTTCGGTAAGTATTGGGGATACTACCGATGCTAATAAGGTAAGTCCCCCCTCAATTACAAGTACGGGAATTGCCGAAAGCATTACCCCAATGCCTAAGCTCGAGGTCAACGCTACAGAGGAAACACCGTCTATTATAGATTTTGAATAGAGGGTGGAGTTGTCCCCTGAAATGCCGCTGTCAATAGAGCCTACAACCGTCATAGCGCCTACGCAGAACAAAAGTGTGGCGGTTACAAAACCGTCAGCTATTTTAGTATCCCCTTTACCGAGGGATTTTTCAAGCCCTGTACCCAGTCTGTTTACAATACCGTCAAAATCGGCAAGCTCGCCTACAACTGCGCCTATTGCAAAGGAGGCTATAATAATAAGAATATTGGTGCCGTCCTCAAAAAGACCTGTAATACCTATGTATAACACGCAAAGAGCCATTCCGTTCATAAGTGTGGCTTTAACCCTCTCGGGAATACCCTTTTTAAATAGCATACCTATTAGAGTGCCTGCAATTACGGTAAAGAAATTCACTACCGCACCGCCTGTTATAACGGTTTTTAAAAAATCCATACTTTCACCTTATAATATATACATCCTACTAATAATATATACCAAAACGGGCGAAAAATCAATATCGTTATTATATTTTTCGGCATACAGCCGAAAGCAGAAAATAGGTAATTGAGCAGACAAAAACAATCACCGCTCCCGACGGAAGCCCCGAATAGTAGGAAACGGTAATCCCTACAAGGCAAAATAGGGCGCTCAAAACAGCGGCAGTTATCATTCTGCCCTTTAAGGTTTTAGAGATAAAGCCTGCGCATGCGGCAGGGGCAGAAAGCAGAGCAATCACCAAAATTATTCCTGCAACACGTATAAGCGCTACCACGCTTAAAGCGGTTATTATAAGCAGTAAATATTCAAGCAGTGCGGTTTTCATTCCTACTATTGCACAAAAGCGCTCGTCAAACAAAAATGCCTTCCAGTCATTAAAAAATACCGCAATTACTAGCAAAACTATTACCGTAAGGGTAATTATCATATAAAGGTCGGAGGTGGTTACCGATAAAATATTGCCGAAAAGATAGGAGTTCATGTCGGGCGGATAGCCGGTCATTAGTTCGGTGAATAGTATTCCCGATGCCATGCCTAAAGACCACAAAAGTCCTATTACAACATCCGAATTTTTAGCGTTTTTTCGCCGTATTTTACCTATAATAAGGGCGGCGGCTACCGAGAAAATTCCTGCACCTAACATTGGTTCAAAGCCTAAAAGGTAACCGAGACCTACTCCGCCGTAGGCTGTGTGGGCAATACCGCCCGACATCATAAGCAGCTTTTTTTCCACAATAACAACGCCGATAATTCCGCATATTACGCTGGAAAAAAGGGCGGCTATAACCGCATTTTGTAAAAATGAATATTCAAGTAATGCTTTAATCACAGCGGTTTCCTCCTAAAAAATCCGAGGGTGCACCGTCAAAAACAACGGTGCGGTTTATACATAAAAGACGTGAAAAAAGCGCTGAAATGCTCTGCAAATCGTGGGTGACCATAACTACCGTTACACCCGTTAGGTTAAGCTCCTTTAAAAGCCTGTAGATTTTTTCACGGGAGTCCTTATCTATATTAGAGGTTGGCTCGTCAAGTAATAGTATTTCGGGCTCTGTTGCCAATGCACGGGCAATTAAAAGACGCTGAAATTCTCCGCCGGAAAGCTCATTTATACGGTTTTTGGCATGATTTTCGAGACCGACTTTTTTAAGGGTTTCAAGTGCCCTTTGCTTTTCGTCAGCTCCGAATTTTTTAAATGGGTGCAGTCCGTTTTTTAAGTATGCGGTCATTACCGTTTCCGATACAGTAATGGGAAAATCACGGTCAATCGCCGCAATTTGCGGCACATAGCCTATAAGGCGGCGACCTTTATTTATGTCACCGCCTAAAATTGTTATATCTCCGCTTATGGGTTTAATAAGCCCTAAAACTGCGCTTAAAAGGGTGGTTTTACCTCCGCCGTTGGGACCTGTAATTCCTAAAAATTCACCCTTTTTTATGTCGATACTGATGTCGCTTATAGCGTCAATACCTCCGTAGGTCACCGAAAGCTGTCTTACAGCCAAAGCTGTTTCCATTAGTTCATCGCCTCTGCCAAAGTTTTTGCCATTTTTCTCAAATTCTCAGTATAGTCTGCCGCCAAGGGTTCGAGACAAACTGCCGTTCCACCTATTTCCTCGGCAAAGGCGGCGGCTTGTCTGCCCGAAATCTCCGCCTGATAGAATATTACCTTTATATCCTCTTTCTTTGCAAGGTCGATAATTTCGGTCATGTGCTTAGCGTCAGCCTCCTTGCCGTGCTCCTCTAAAGCATACTGCGTAAGGGAATAATCGTCGGCAAAATAGCCGAAGGCAGGGTGGTAGGCTATAAATTTGCGGTTTTGCTTATCCTTTAAAAGCTGGGTTATCTCATCATCAAGGTCGGTAAGCTCATGGCAGTATTTTTCCGCATTAGCGGTATATAGCTCTTTGTTTTCGGGGTCGGCTTCACTTAGAGCCTCGGCGATAGCCGTAACCATTATTTTCACTCTTTTAGGTGATAACCACAGGTGGGGGTCACGTCCGCCGTCGATTTTAAGAGCAGGATAAATCTTTTCTGACTCGGTGTGAAGCTCTACCGTTTTTGTTTCCTTAGATAATGAGGGGAGTATACTGTTCTCCTCCGACGGTACACCTATTGCAAAATAAACTTCCGCTTTTTGCAGCTTCTGCATTTCGGCAGGTGTAGGCTCATAGGTTTCGGCGCTGGCTCCGGGCGGTATCATGGTAACGATTTCAAAATTATCACCGCACACCTTTTGGGCAAAGGTGGCCTCGGGCACTATTGATACAGCAATTATTTTTTTGTCATTATCAGTACCGCTTGCTGTGTTTTCTGCGGCACATCCGCAAAGGGAAATTAAAAATGTAAGTATTAAAATAAAGGGTATAAGCTTTTTCATTTTCTACTCCAAACTGAATTTGCAAATTATTTGCAAATCATATTTTAATATATGTTTTTATTTTTGTCAAGAAAAATGAAAATTACTTGCAATTTTGTATTGGTTGCCGTATAATTCCGTTAGGAGTGTGATAACTGTGCCCCCAAAAAGCTACAACACCAAAGCCAGAAGATATATTTTGGAATACTTTTTAGAAAATAGGGATATTACGGTAAGTGCCGCAGACATTCTTTCCTATTTGGAGAAAAAGGGCGAAAAAATAAGCCTTACCACGGTTTACCGTTATTTAAATAAATTAAGTGATGAAAAGAAGGTTATCAGCTTTTCCGAGGGTACCGGCGGCAAGACGGTTTATCAATTTGTGGAGCTGAATAATTCATGTGACGGGCATTTACATATGCAGTGTGTAAAATGCGGCAAGCTTATTCATTTGGACTGTGGCTTTATGAACGAGCTTAAAAGCCATATTGAGGAAAAGCACGGATTTTCTCTTAATTGTTCAGGCAGTATTCTTTACGGGGTATGTAATGATTGTAAATGAATTTAAAAGGTGATTTTTATGAAAAATTATTTTATGCGTTTTCCCGAGGGCAGAACAAAAGCGGTAACTTTAAGCTATGATGACGGTTGCCGTGCGGATTTAAGGTTGGCTGAGACTATAAACAAATACGGTCTTAAATGTACCTTTAATATTAACAGCAGCCTTATGGGAAGTAATACCCAAGATTGGCATCTTACAAAAGAGGAAATTGCCGAGCATCTTTTAGGCACAGGTCATGAAATAGCGGTACACGGAGCCTTACACAAAGCCCCCGGTATGACTACTATTATAGACGGTATACGAGATGCTTTGGACGGCAGAATTGGTCTGGAACGTGCATTTGGCGGAATAATTAAGGGAATGGCTTATCCGAATTCGGGCATCCGCATCTTTGACAACGGCGCTACATATAACGATGTAAAGAATTATCTTATAGAGTTAGGTATAGCCTATGCCCGTTCCTTAGGCGGAGACAATGACTGTTTCCTTATGCCCGAGGATTGGTATAACTGGATACCCACAGCTCACCATAACAACCCCAAAATTATGGAATATATTGACGAGTTTTTAAAAATTGACGTTAATTCAGAGTATGCAGGTGCCCGCCGACCCAGAATTTTCTACATGTGGGGTCATGCTTTTGAGTTTGACAGGAACGATAACTGGGAGCACTTGACCGAAATTTGCGAAAAGCTTTCGGGGAATGATGATATTTGGTATGCTACCAATATTGAAATTTACAATTACACAAAGGCTTACCGCTCTTTGGAATTTAACGTGGACCGTACTGTTGTATATAACCCTACACTTCATACCGTTTGGTTCCATGCCGACGGTAAGGACTACTGCATTAAATCCGGAGCGACTTTAAATATATAAACAGAACCTTTTCGGCTCTTTGTCAACAGTTAGGTATATAGCAAAAAGAAAAAGTTTTTAGTCTAGCAGCCGCCGTCAGGCGGCTGCTTCAGACTGTAGACAAAGCCCTTTTCGGGACTTTGTCTACAGTCTGAATCGTGGTGAAATTCACCTTGCTTTATGTTTCTTGTTTTATCCACCAGCCATTGCCGTTAATGTATCCGAACTTTGCCATAAAAGGCTCTAAAATCTTTATTTGAGTAGTTTCAGGAATGGTAACACCTTCGTTTGTGAGTATTTCAAAAATTCTATTTTTATACTCGTCCATCAATGCACCCCACTCATCCGTTACAGCACAGGCGGCCTTGTGTTCAGGAGAGCCTTCTTCATAATCATATTCATTGTCCTCAACCCAAAAAAACTTGTTATGTGCTATCGCATAAGCATCCGCCAAGTCTTTCTCTGTGTGTTTATCAGCAAAATAATCTTTAACATCTGCTACGCTCATATATGGAATAGGTTCCGTTGTCATAACAAACACCACAAGACCTCCTTTTGCGGTTTAACAATTTAAATTTATTATAGCATATAAGGTTCAAAAAGTAAATTCATGCAATATAAATTCCCTTTAATCACAAATAATAGTATCACGATTTGAATTTAAAGGAGATTTATATATGAAAGCAACAGGTATTGTACGTCGCATAGAGGAATGCGTTATAATAGGGCAAACCGCTTGAAAGCCGCATAAACACTAGGGTTTTCGCTGATTTGCCCCATTGAACGCATTGGTGTCAAAAAACGGGTTTTCGGGTGGTTTTTATACATAGCAAAAGCGACGTGATTTTTGCTTCACTTGTGATTTAATTAAAAGTATGATACAATGCTTTTAATTAAGAAAACAAGAGGAAAAATTCTATGAACAAAAATGTTGCATTAGACACTGTAGAAATTGTTGCAAAAACGGCTTTGAGCGTTATTCCAGTTGGTGGTGCATTAGCAACAGCGGTTTATGATGCGGTAAAAGGAAATTGTTTAGCAAAAAGACAAGAAGAATGGAAAAGAGCATTAGAAGAACGATTAAGTGCCGTTGAGGAAACGCTTGAAAACATCGGCAACAATGAGTTGTTTACTACTGCGCTTATTAAAGGAACTGAATTAGCGATGAGAACTGCAAGAGGAGAAAAATTATCATATCTTGCTAATGCGGTCGTTAACACAATAGGTCAAGA